>JANXAF010000004.1 GCA_025062045.1 Thermodesulfobacteriota bacterium | reverse complement strand
GTGTGGTATTCCGCAGGAAAACCTCGAAAGAATATTCGATCCCTTCTTTACAACCAAAGAAGTCGGACAAGGAACGGGTTTGGGACTCGCAGTGGCCAAGGGAGTTACGGAAAGACACGGAGGTACTATCCGAGTGAAAAGTGAAGTTGGTAAAGGAAGTATCTTCACAGTTGAATTACCAATCAGAGAACAGAATGAGTAAGAAGATTCTCGTCGTCGATGATGACAAAGTCGTTCTTTTAAGTTGCAAAAGGATCCTTTCCTCCGAAGGGTTTCTCTGTGAGCTTGCAGAATCGGCGGATGAAGCCCTTCGCTTAATCGACAAGGGTTTTGACCTCTTCATAGTGGATATTAAGATGCCGTACAAAGATGGGACTTATCTTATTGCTGAACTAAAAAGAAGGAGACCGAATACCCCAATAATAGCGATGAGCGGTTATAACACCAACGAGACCGCAGAGGAGAGTCTTAAGGCGGGAGCCTCCAGGTTCATAGGCAAGCCTTTTACGCCTGAAGAACTCCTCTCGGAAATACAAAAAGTATTAAGGAGGGGAGAAAATGAAAAGGAAGGCTCTGGTGATCGATGACGAACAGATAGTTCTCAAAAGCGTATCCAAAATTTTGAAGGAAAAGAATTTTGAGGTTGACACCGCCCAGAGCGGAAGGGAAGGTATCGAGCTCGCTTTGACAAAAGATTACGATATCGTTCTTACCGACATAAGGATGCCGGACATAGGCGGAATGAGGGTATTAAGAGACATAAAAAGGGCAAAGCCGTCCATGCCGGTCATAATGATCACAGGCTATGCTACTGTCAAATCGGCGGTCCAGGCAATGAAACTCGGTGCCCAGGACTACCTTGAAAAACCGTTTACACCTGATGAACTTATGCAGGCTATCTACAGTGCTCTCGATATTGCTTCCACCATACCTCCAGAGGAACACTCCTTCATGAATAGGGACGAAGTCATAAAAGTTCTTGAAAGGGCTGGCGACGACCCGAACTTCGCAGCCCAACTTCTGTACCACGGTGTTGAAGCACTTGAAGGATACAAGCTTACCCAGGCCGAAAAGTTGGCAATCCTTACGGGAGATATGGAATGGATAGAAAAACATCTCGGAAAACTCACAGAAAAACAGAGAAGGTGGTTCGAGCACAAACAGAGTGCAGAAATCTGGTAAAAAAGGAGAAAAGAAATGAAAAAGAGGATGCTTGTCATAGATGATGACAGTATCGTTCTAGATTCTGTTCGAAAGATCTTCTCAGCGGAGGGTTTTGAGGTCGTAACAACTGACAAGCCAGAGGAAGGGCTAAAGATCGCCTCATCTCATCCTTTCGATGTTATCCTTGTGGACTGGAAAATGCCTGGTTTTGATGGCATGGACGTTGTGGAAGAACTCGACAGAAGAGCCCCGGACTCGGCCCTTGTGATGATCAGCGGATTTCCCAGTGTGGGTCGCGCAACGGAGGCTTTAAAAAGGGGAGCTATGGATTACGTACCCAAACCGTTTACGCCTGATGAGATAAAGGAGGCGGTAAAAAAAGCTCTAGAACGCAAAATTTTGGTCGAAAAAAAGACTATAAGTCGATTTGAAAAGGTCCTAAAATCCTGGAGCTTTCCAACTCCCAGTATTGAAGACCTTGCTCCTAAAACGATAGCTGAGACGGTTGCAACGAAGATAGGTGTTGGAAAAACCACCTCTCCCTGGGTTGCTGTCTTCGTTCTCGGAGTTTTAGCTGGATGTTACATAGGATTCGGTGGACTTTTATCCACCGCTGTAACATTCGACATGGCAGAAAAAATGGGGATTGGCTTCACAAGATTCATGTCCGGTGCTGTTTTTAGTCTTGGCCTTATGCTGGTTGTCATAGCGGGAGCGGAGCTTTTTACTGGCAACAATCTCATGGTATCGAGTGTTCTCCAAAGGGAGATCACCTTTTCGGCCATGATGAAAAGGTGGGGTTTAGTTTACTTTGCCAATTTCTTGGGTTCTATTTTTCTAGCCCTCATCTTTTACTTTTCTGGTCTCTGGAAGATGGGGGACGGAGCACTTGGTCTCTATTCTGTGCTGATAGCTTCAAAGAAGGTCAGTCTTTCCTTTACTGAGGCCTTGGTGAGAGGGATAGGCTGTAACTGGCTTGTTTGTCTTGCGGTATGGATGGCTCTTGCATCTAGACAGGTAATTGGAAAGATATTTGCAATATTCTTTCCAATTATGGGGTTTGTGGCAATCGGATTTGAGCACTGTATAGCGAACATGTACTTTATACCGGCGGGTATTTTTCTGAAAGCCGATCTGGGCCTAAAGCTCGATCCTTCGGTATCGAGTCAACTAACCTGGGGATCTTTTTTAGTTAGAAACCTTCTCCCTGTAACACTCGGTAACATAATAGGCGGAGCCGTGTTTGTAGGTATGAGTTATTGGAGTGCCTATCTTAAACCAGCTGAGTCCCAGCCCCGGAAGTAGCAGTGATTTTGGAGGGTATTTGAGAAAGGTTTTCTATGTGCCGAGCTTCTTTGCCGTACGTCTCTCGCCTTTCGCTTTTAGCCTTGCTCCTCGGTCAAAGACGTAAGTATAGCATCTATGAGTTTAGGCACCTTATTCCTGATTTCCTCTGAGAGCTCCATCTTCAGTTCGAGAGACTTGGGCTCGATTCCAAAAACTTCCGTCTTCGGCCTTTTTCCGAGAAGCTCGGCAGCTCTCAGAACGTCGAGTATCCCTACTTCATGGAAAGAACAGAACGTACCCCTGGGCATCTTCTGAAGATCATCGAGACTTATGTGGTAGACAGTACCGGGCTCACACCCACCCTTTATCGCATCAACTATTATGAGTCGGTCAGCCTCGCATACAATGTCTAGCAAACCGAAACCCAATGTTCCGCCATCCATTACCTCTACATTTTCGGGAAGATTGAGCTTAGAAAGTTCGTGTACGACGTAAACACCTAAACCTTCATCACTTAGTAATACATTGCCGATGCCCAGAATTACCGTTCTGGGCGAAGCCTTATTTTTTGAATTTTCCTCCATGGAACTTGTGGACTTTTAAGCTTTTTGGCGGAAGTGCATGGGAATCGAACCCACCTACCAGCTTTTGGCCGGTACACTGGTTTTGAAGACCAGGAGGCCCACCAGGCGCCTTGGCACTTCCATCGACAGTTTAACCCACAATGAAATCCCTGTCAAATCTCACTCCACGATAAAGTCCCAGGCGCTGTCATCGATCCAAAGACTGAAGTAACCCCTACCGAGAAGCCCTTTTACTTTAACCGTATACATCTTTTCCCTCATCTCTTTTACTTCAATTGGAATATCGGGACCGAACATGTACCTTTGTTTCCCAAAGATAGTGGTCTTAAAAAGCTGCATGGGATTTAGGGTGAGAACATCAATATTGTATTCCCCGTAAATTATGAAGTACTCTACGTCTTTCAAAAGAAATCTAGGGGGTGAAAGACTCTCTATATAGTAGATCCCCTCTTCGTCGAAAACTATGTTGGGCATGAGTCTTACGAGTTTTTTAGGCGTCTTTACGTATACACCGTATTCCTTGGGTAACTGGATCTTTTCAGTCGCAAAGACTGGATTCTCGAAGCAAATGGCAAGGACGATGAGTAAAGGGATAAAAGAAAGGACCTTCATATGAGGGTCACCAGAACCTTCCTCTCCCTTGGCCCATCGAATTCCATAAGGAATATGCCCTGCCAAGTACCAAGAACGAGTCTACCCGCTGCTACAGGGACTGTGACAGAAGAACCGCAAAGAACCGATTTTATATGCGAATCCGCGTTCCCCTCGGTGTGCTTATACGGAAAATCTCGCGGGGCGATCCTCTCCAAAGCTTCAAGTACATCTCTCATCACGTTTGGATCCGCATCTTCATTTATTGTGATCCCGCATGTAGTGTGAGGAACGAAGACGTGGACGAGCTTTGCCTCCTTTCCTCTAACTACCTCTTCTATCTTCTTCGTTATGTTCACTACTTCCACCCGTTTTGTCGTTCTTACGGATATTTCTGTCACTTATTGCTCCTTCTTCCTCTTTCTATAATCTTCTATTGCCGCTTTTAGGGCTTCCTCTGCAAGTACCGAGCAATGCATTTTAGCCGGTGGGAGTCCTCCTAAAGCTTCAGCTACTGCTTCGTTTGTGAGTTTTAAAGCTTCTTCAATCGTCTTTCCCTTTATCAGTTCCGTAGTTATACTGCTTGTAGCTATGGCGGCTCCACATCCAAATGTTTTGAATTTAGCGTCGACTATTACACCGTTTTCTATCTTCAAGTATAACTTCATAACGTCTCCGCATACTGGATTTCCTACTTCCCCTATTCCGTCCGCGTTTTCAATCTCACCCATGTTTCTTGGATTCATGAAATGGTCCATGACCTTTTCACTATACGGTCCTGCCATGCGATCCTCCTTGACTTATCTATACTTTCCCTCTTTCTTAAACCTTTCGTAAAGAGGGGACATTTCTCTGAGCTTATTTACAACCTCAGGCAAAACGGATAGAACGTATTCCACTTCTTCCAAAGTGTTATCTTTACTTAGCATGAAGGTTATGGAACCGTGGCAGACATCTGGTGGAATCCCTATTGCGGTAAGTACGTGGGATGCCTTAAGTCCTACTTCAGATTTGGCAAAAATGTTCGATGCACAGGCGCTCCCACTCGATGATGCGACGCTTTTAAGATTAAGCCACATAAGTAAGGCTTCCCCTTCCACAAATTCCACCCAAAAACTGACGTGTCCTGGAAGCCTCTCTACTGGGTGGCCAGTAAAGTGAACATGTTCTATCCTTGAAGCTATCCCGTCCCAGAGAAGCTTACCCAGGTCGTACAACTTTCTCCTTCTAACATCCAACTCTTCCTTAGCCAACACACACGCCTCGCCAAATCCAACTATCGCCGGAACGTTTTCGGTTCCTGGTCGTATTCCCATCTCCTGATAACCGCCCTGCATGATGGGCACAATATCAATACCCTTCTTTAGATAAAGGGCGGAAACACCCTTTGGACCGTGTATTAAATGCGACGAAATAGTAAGAGCATCTATACCTAAATCTTTAACGTCGATTAAGACGCGTCCCGCACTCGCCACGCAATCCGAATATAGAAGTATGTCCCTCTCTTTGAGAAAGGCTGCCACTTCTTTTAGGGGTTCGATCGTCCCGATTTCTGGGCTTGCATGAATAAGAGCTAAAAGGATGGCCCCTTTGTCTGTCTTCTTTTTTAGGTCATCCATATCGATTATGCCATATCTGTCAACTTTCACGTACTCTACTTCGAAGCCCAAGTCTCTTAGAAAATCTGCCTGGTTCAAAATAGAATAGTGCTCGATTTCTGAAAAAAGGATTCTATTCGAGATTTTCTTTCTCGCAAGAGAAAGACCTTTTATTGCTATGTTGTTCGATTCGGTAGCACAGGAAGTAAAAACTATTTCTGAGGGGTCGGCGTTTAAGAAATCAGCTACTTTTTTTCTTGCGTCTTCGATGGCCCTCCTCGCTTCATCCCCCTCTTTCGTGAATACGGATGAGGGGTTACCAAAGTGAGTCGTAAAATAAGGAAGCATAGCTTTGAGAACTCTTTCGTCTATTTTGGTTGTCGAGTTATTTTCGAAAAAGACCCTCTCCATTAAAGTTAAGTATAACACAGGGTCAGGCACTTTTCTATGCTAAGAAGGAAACTTTAAGAAAAAAACAAACGAACATCAGTACGATTTAGCTGGCATATTGTTTCTAAGATGGCGCATGAAAGAAACGAATTTCCTAATCCATACCCTTATCCTAAGAGAAACCCTTAATCTTAAAGAGTCTCCCAAAATAGACGCGAAAAACTAGTAAGCGATCCTGAAGAAGGCTTAAGCGAAGGCTTCTTCGTGATCGAGAACGAGTTTTTAAAAAAAAATACTTAGAACTGATTCCCCGGTTATATTGTGTTTTACACGATGAGCATATATTCAAAAAGATGGCGTAATCAAAGCTATAATGCGTGAGGCTATTTTCAACACAGAGTACCATTGTAATTGGACCGAGTGAGGTGAAGCTTACACTGAGATTTAATCGTGTATAGTAATAGGCTTCGATGGGAAGATTAAATGTGGTTTCCTACTTTGCAGAACCAAAGAAAAATTAGACATGACCATAAAACATCTTTTGGCACAAATTGACCGTTTAAGAAAAGGCTATGTCTGGACAAGACCCGTTTCAACTCGATTACACCCTTACGAGCTTCATAATAGCCTTACTTAAAGTAGAGCTCGATATAGAAGAGCAAAAAGTAACTCTCACCTAGGCCGTAAATGGAAAAGATGCCGGAAAACTCATTAACCTGGAAGTACTTGAAGGTCAATTCGAAGAATACTGGAATCCTCTCGTACCGACACTACCGAATTCGAAAAACCAATCATAAATAAAAAGAGAGCCATCGTCTTAGATACAAACCTCATAGGCTACAAATGGAGAACTCTTCGTAAAGCACTGATACGAAGTTTAAGGATTATTCTTCAACGCGAAGAAAGGATTTTAGAGGTTCTCACCGTAGTGACACTGTCTCGCTTTTTGAAAATCTGCACTTTTTGCCATCCGAAGTCCTAATAACTGCAAGGTGACTTAAAGAAATAAACTATATTTGAGTATCCTTTGTGTACTTCAAGGATCGTGGCCTAACAAAGTTAGAAAGAGCCGTAAGTAGTCAGCCTGCGTAAAAAACTTTCCTCCTCTAAAACAGACGGTTTTGACAACCGTATCTCCCCAAATTAAAAAGAGGAAATCACGCTTTAGTAGTAAAGGTGGGGACCGATTCCTCTTTTTAGTCATATAATTTAGCACGAGCTTTTCTGGCATCAGATCCAAAATTATTCGTAAAGAAAAAAGAGGTTCTGACTTAGAGTAAGATTGCTACGTAAGGGATGGCCTTTGGCAGAGATTTGTAGAATTTACGTTAAGATTACTTATAGGGATTGCAGGATATCTTTGCGGGCGTATAGTTTAACCCTAATGGCAAAGGAACTATCTTGAAATGCCTGTGAAATTCCTTTTGCTAAAGCCCTCTACAAAAATCCTTATGTCTTTTAAGTAAGATAGAGGTTGAATTTTATCTCAGCCTCGGATCTTCTTCCATAAACAGGAACCACATTTTCACTCCCAACTTTTTGCCTTTCAAGGCCAAGTCTTATAGCGACGGCCATAGGTACATGCCTTAAAACTTTTTCTGCCAAGATCACACCTTCTCCTTTTAAGCTACTACTTACAAGCGGAACACCAGAACCGACCACAAAGCATGGCTTTCTTAACATCTCTTTAATTTCTTCGGGTTTTTTTGCCTCATAGGCGGAAAGTCTCTGTAATTGTCCCCTCGAGGAGAAGTATAGAGCGCAGAAGACTTCTCCTTTTTTAGCGTCCAAAACCGGAAGTATGTGATATCCATCCATGAAGGAAAAAGCGTAAGATATGCAGTCCAGCGTTGGCACTCCCACAAGCGGTATCCCAAGACCGATCTTCATGCCCTTTAAAAATCCAAGCGCTACTCTTATCCCTGTGAATGAACCTGGACCTGTGGTACCGACAAGAAGGCCTAGATCCTGTGCTTTGAGGTTCCTTTTTTTCAACATTTCGAAAACTTCCTCTGCTATAATCTGCGACGGACTCTCCCTGCCTTTTATTTTTCGTTCTTCCAGAATCTCTTCTCCTGCCGAGATGGCAATAGAGAGGTATTCCAATGAATTGTCTATGGCTAAAACGAGTTTATTTTCCACGGAAAAACCTCATGACATCGTTGAAAAAGGCAAGAGCCATTATGCCAACGAGAAGACCTATTCCGATCCTTTGCGATACCTCAATCCATCTTGTCGAAATTCTTCTTCTTGAGACCATCTCGACAAGATGTAGAACTATATAGCCCCCGTCCAGTACAGGAATTGGCAAAAGGTTTATTATCGCGAGATTTACGCTTATAAGTCCGAGAAAGTAAAGAAAATTCCTTTTACCTTCCTTAGCCTGCTTTCCCGCGACGTCCATAATCATAAGGGGACCACCTATCTCGCTTGGCGAAATAACCCCCCTTATGAGCTTCCAGATACCCATCAACGTTAGAGCAGTGAGATTCACTGTCTGGGTAACCCCCTTCTCAATAGCACTAAGTATCGGTTCCCTCTTCATGATATACTCATCCGAAGCCACGATCCCTATAACCTTCCTTTTAACTCTTTCACCGAAAATATTTTTCCCTTCTACGACTTTCGGAGTTACTGTGAATTCTTTTATAGAGTCCTTTCGCATCACTTTGATATTTACGCTTTCTCCTTCTTTTTTTGCAGCGAGGATGGCTGTGAGCTCACCCCACTCTTCTACTTTTTTTCCATCTATCTCTACTATTCTGTCTCCAGCCTCAATTCCCACTTCGTGTGCCGGATAACTCTTTTCGACTTTTCCGACCTTCGTCGATAAGACTTTGTAACCGGTCGAAAGAAGTGTAAAAAAGACTAAAAAAGCAAAGATGAAGTTCGCTAGTGGCCCAGAAAAGGCAACAAAAAGTTTAACTATTGGGCGTTTATGAATGTAGGATCTCGGTATGTCATCTTCTTTGAGAGGCTCATCAGGGGATTCTCCCAAAAGCTTCACATATCCACCAAGAGGAAAAAGAGAAATTGCGTATTCTGTCTCGCCCCTCTTCCATCTTATAAGTTTTTTACCAAAGCCAATCGAGAAAGTTATGACCTTAATACCCGCTAACCTCGCTACCACAAAGTGCCCGACTTCGTGTACGAATATGAGGATGCTTAAGGTCACAAGCCCGTATACTACGCTCTCTATCATTTGGCCCTTTCTTTTATTAGCCTTTCAGTGAAAGCTTTCGCCCATTTGTAAACTTCCCAAACACATTCAATGTCCTCAATTACAGGAATGCGAGGATGCGTCTCGAGAACCTTCTCAACTATCAAAGGTATATCTGTGAACCGAACTTTTCTTTCAAGGAAGGCGGAAGAGACAACCTCGTTGGAAGTGTTAAAACATATCTGAGCACTGTCCCCTTCTCTTAATGCATCGTAAGCAAGCTTAAGGGCTGGAAACCTCTTAAGATCTGGAGGATAAAAGGTCATTTTAAGGAGTTTATCCATACTTAGACTTTTTATTCCAACGGGCTGCCTTTCTTCCTCATTCAGAGCATAGGATATTGGTATCCTCATGTCGGGAAAGGACATGTAGCCTATGAAGGAATCGTCAACCAGCTCCACAAGCCCATGGAGTATGCTTTCTGGATGTATAACAACCCGGATGCGATCCCAATCAAACCCAAAAAGCCACCTAGCTTCTATAATTTCAAGCCCTTTGTTCATAAGAGTCGCCGAATCGAGAGTCACTTTCTTTCCCATTTTCCATACCGGGTGCTTTAGCGCGTCCTCAGGCTTTACCTTTCTTAGATCTTTCTTTGAAAGATCTTTGAATGGGCCTCCGGAAGCGGTAAGTATGATGCTTTTAACCTCATTTCTATTCGTCTTTTTTAAAAGCTGATAAAGAGCGGAGTGTTCGCTATCAACGGGTATGAGCTTCACGTTGTTTTTTTTAACGTACCCTTCGATTATCCTACCTGCCATCACGATACTCTCCTTATTGGCCAAGGCCAGAACCTTTGAAGACCCTAGTGCCTCGATTGTGGGTGTGAGTCCTAGGCTGCCAGGAATGGCATTTACAACTATGTCCGGGTTTGTGTGGATCATTTCGATTAAACCTTCCATACCTGTAAGGACAGTGCAGTTCTCATCCCGAACAAACCTTTTCTTTTTCTCGTCGAAGACGCAGACAAATTTCGGTTTTACCTTCTTTATCTGCCTGTTTAGGGCTTTTACGTTCTCTTTACAGGACAACCCCACAATCTCGAATTTTTCCTTTTGGGCTTCTATAACACTTAACGTTGATTTTCCTATTGACCCTGTTGAACCAAGTATTACGACCTTTTTCTTCACTTTTAAGACTTAGAGCTCAAAATCCGGTAAAAAAGTGGAGCGGTAAAGATAAAACTGTCCATTCTGTCTAAGAGACCGCCATGACCGGGTATCAATTTTGAAGAATCCTTAATACCGAAGTATCTCTTTAAAGCGGATTCGAAGACATCGCCAGCCTGTCCTATAAGACCAAGTACTATGCCTAAAAGGAAAGCCTCGCCGGGTCTGTATTCTAAAACCCTGCTAAAGCAAACTAAAACGACCGAAGCACCAAAGGTGGCCCCAGCCAGACCCTCGACTGTCTTTTTAGGGCTTAGATCTGGACAGATTACGTGTTTTCCAAAACCTTTTCCCACAAAATAGGCGCATATGTCGCTTGCCCAGATGGTGAATAGGAGGATAAGGGGATAAATATCGTTAAGCTCTTTGAGGGCATAAAGGTAATAGAATGGCACAATGATAAAAAGGGAAAGCCCTATGTTGATCCCAACGCTTTTTAGGATCTGAGAGGGTGTATCGCTTTTATCTCCCTTTTTTCTCATAATGTGCACTGCGATAAAAAGAAGACTTGAAAATAATAGATAAAGGACGAAACTCTCATACCTTTTGAAGTACAAAAAGAGAAAGCTTAACATGGCAAAAAGGAGAGATAGGTATCCCATCTTAGGCTTTGAGATCCTTACCATCTCCCATGTGGAAATGAGGGCCAATAGACACATAAATAAAAAGAACGGAAAAAGGGGTAAAAAATAAAAGGCAGATATTACGATTGGTCCAAAGATTGCGGCACCCAATAGTCTTGATCTAAGATCGCTCACCTTAATCTTCCTTTATTCTTCCGAATCTTCTCTCCCTTCTTGAGTAGTCCATAAGAGCTTCTAAGTATTCTTTTCTTCTGAAGTCGGGCCATAGAGTGTCAGTGACGTATATCTCGGTGTAAGCCATCTGGTAAAGCAAAAAATTGCTAAGTCTCTTTTCTCCGCTAGTTCTTATGAGTAAGTCGGGATCGGGGATATCTTCTGTGTAGAGGTATTTTTTAAAAGTTTCTTCGTCTATCTCGCTTATTTTTCCCAACCTAAACTCTTCAAGAATTCTTTTTACAGCCCGAATGATCTCTCGCCTCCCACTGTAACTTAGGGCAACGATAAGGGTCAAGGTTTTGTTATGCTGTGTCTTTTCCATAACAAAAAAAAGCTTTTTTTGTATCTCTTCGGGAAAATCTTCAATCTCTCCTATTGCTTTAAATCTTATGTCGTTCTCCATCATCGATGGCAGTTCCCTATCCAAGTAGACACCCATAAGCTCGATAAGTCGATCTATCTCGCTTTTTGGTCTCTGCCAGTTCTCTTTTGAAAAAGCGTAAAGGGTGAGGTAAGGTATGTTAAGTTCTCTTGTTGTTCTCACAATCTCTTTCGCAGATTCCAGACCGTTTATGTGTCCTTCTATTCTTGGAAGATTTCTCATCTTGGCCCATCTACCGTTACCATCCATAATTATGGCAACGTGTTTTGGGAGTTTGGAAATCTCCATGAAATGGGAACTAAGTCTCCATGATCTCCTTTTCCTTTTCAGAAAAGGCTTTTTCTGCCATCTCGATGTACTTGTCAGTGATTTTTTGGACGAGTTCCTGTTTCTTGAAAAGATCGTCTTTGGACAAAAGTTTGTCCTTCTCCATTTTCTTTAACTTTTCGTTTATTTCTCTCCTTACGTTCCTCATGGCAACTCTCGCGTTCTCTAGCATCTTTCCTCCCTGTTTTACAAGCTCTTTCCTTCTCTCCTCTGTGAGTCTCGGCAAAACTATCCTTATGACCTTTCCGTCAGACACCGGGTTAACCCCAAGATCCGACTTCTGAATAGCCTTTTCTATTTCTCCTATAATAGAGGTATCCCATGGCTGGATAAGCACCGTTCTACTGTCCGGAACTGAGAGCGAGGCAACTTGGTTTATGGGAGTTGGTTGATTGTAATAGTTTATGCGGATGTCTTCGAGCAGGGATACGGACGCAACCCCCGTTCTCAGCCTAGAAAGATCCTTCTTAAACGCCTCGAGGGACTTTTTTAATTTAGTCTCCAGTTCTTCCATAAGTTCATCTTTCATACAGCCTCCCAATCTCTGATGATAGTACCTATCGGCTCCCCCATCGCCACTTTTTTAAGATTTCCTCTTACTTTCATATTAAAGACAACGATGGGGATACAGAGTTCCATGGCAAGACTCAAAGCCGTAAGATCTATAACGCGAAGCCGCATTTTTATCGCATCCAGATACGATATTTGATTTAGAAATTTAGCATCTTTATGAATTGCAGGATCTTTGTCGAAGACGCCATCCACCTTAGTGGCCTTAAAGACGGCGTTAGCTTTTAGCTCTGAGGCTTTAAGGACGGCCGCAGTGTCAGTTGAAAAGTAAGGATTTCCAGTTCCACCGGCAAATATGGTGACTCTTCCCTCTTTAAGAAAAGAGAGGACTTCTTTGCTGTCGTAAGTGTCCAGTGCATTCCGGAGACCCAAAGAACCGTAAATTTTTGATTCTACCCCTTTTTTCTCCAAAAAATCCTCTATTGCAATCGCGTTTAAGTAGGTAGCGATCATCCCCATGTAATCCGCCCTTTTTCTTTCTATTCCGTGGGTTGCAGAATCTATTCCTCTAATAAAGTTTCCACCACCAATCACAATTCCAATTTGGCAACCAAGATTTAGGGTCTCTTTTATCTCTTCGGTTATCCAATCTAAGGTTTCCCAGTCAATTCCGAAGCCCTTCTCTCCAGAAAGGAGTTCTCCGCTCAGTTTCAAAAGGAATCTCCGGTATGTATTCATCGATCTATTCTTCGTCTTTTTCTCCCAACTGGAACCTTACAAACCTATTGATAACGATCTTCTCTCCAGTCTTCATCATGAGATCATCTAAGAGGTGTTTGACCGTGATTTCAGGGTTTTTTATGTAGGCTTGTTCTAAGAGACAGACTTCCTGGAAAAATTTTTCGAGTTTCCCTTCCGCTATCTTTTCTGCAATCTTTTCAGGCTTGCCTGCATCGAGGGCCTGTTTTTTATAAATCTCCCTTTCTTTTTCGATAACCTCTTTGGGAACATCATCCCTTTTCACGTATAGGGGTGATGTAGCCACAACCTGCATGGCGATGTCCCTTGCCAATTCTTGGAACTCCTTCGTATTTGCTACAAAATCGGTCTCGCAGTTAATTTCAACCATTCCTCCTATCTTCCCGCCAGTGTGAATGTAAGCAGCTATTATTCCGTCCTGAGCTTTCTTGGCCATCCTTCTTTGGATCTTCGCAAGACCTTTCTCCCTCAGATACTCAATCGCTTTCTCTATGTCACCATTTGCAAGTTTTAAAGCTTCCTTACAATCCATAAGCCCAACACCGGTTCTTTCTCGGAGTTGTTTTACCAGTTCGGCTTTTATCTCCATACTGCCTCCCTCACTCACGCTCATAGTATTCTTCATATTTTTCGTACGTCTCTTCTGCGAGACTCTCGTCTACGACCACTTTAGTTTCAACTTTTTCAGTTTCTTTTCCAGCAAACTCTTGAGCATACATCATCTTCCCTTCTATGACAGCATCCGCAATCTTCATCGTAATGAGTTTGATCGCCCTTATAGCATCGTCATTTCCAGGTATGACAAAGTCTATGTCGTCCGGATCACAGTTTGTGTCGACAATTCCAACCGTTGGAATTCCAAGCTTTTTAGCCTCCTTCACAGCTATGTGTTCTTTTTTAGGATCTACAATGTATAGCGCACCTGGCAATCTGTCCATATTCTTTATGCCGCCTAGATTCTTTTCAAGCTTCTCTATCGTTCTTTCTATGCTTGCCGCCTCCTTCTTCGGTAACTTTTTGAAAACCTCGCTGTTTCTAAGTTCTTCAAGCCTTTTTAAGCGCTCTATACTTTTTTGGATCGTTTGGAAGTTTGTCATCGTGCCACCGAGCCATCTATGATTCACATAAAACGCTCCACACCTTTTGGCTTCTTCTTCTATCGCTTCCTGCGCCTGTTTTTTCGTTCCCACAAAAAGGATGTGTTCGTTCCTTGAGGCCACATCCCGTATGAAGTTGTAAGCATCTTTGAACATTTTTAAAGTCTTTTGGAGATCGATTATGTATATCCCGTTTCTGGCGCCGAATATGTAGGGCTTCATCTTTGGATTCCATCTCTTTGTTTGGTGTCCGAAATGGACGCCGGCCTCAAGAAGTTGTTTGATGGTAAGGTTGGACATTTAATACCTCCTGGTTAATCTTCCGCCTTTCGCATCTCAGTGTCAGACAGATTTCTCTGCACCCTGATACTGATTGAAAGACGTGCAAATTTGAAACCTTGTATAATTATCACACGATTAGTAAGATTTCAACTCAAAATGGCTCATCCAGGATTAAAGCCTGACTATAACTTTTGTGGTATACTTAAGCTTGGGCAGAAACGATGGAAGACGTAATAAACACTTATCTATCTTCAACGGATGAAGAAAAACTGAGAATAATCACTTCCCTTGGCAATCAAAGAGACGAAAAGGCCCTAAAAATTTTAGTCGCCCTCGAGGAGGAAGAAAAGGATAAAAAAATGCGGAAGGAGATAAGGAGAGTTCTCTTCCGCCTGAAAACTTTTGGGCTTAAGGTGGAAGAGAGAAAAGAGAAAGGACCGTCTGTTATCCGTAAAGTAGAAGAGGATCGGAACTTAAAAGCCTACTTTTCAACTTACGATAGGGAACTAAAAAGGATCGTAGCCCTCTCCACCAAATCAAAGAAGAGGTCATTTTTTGTCGCAAACGCCATAATGGGGCTAAAAGATGGGCTTATCGGCATAAGGCTAGGCGAAATGGAAAAGGATAGATACGACATTTGGCTTAAGGATACAAAAAGGAAACTAGAGGCCTCGAAGATAATATTTTTGGAGATATCCGCGAACTACGCATATTACCTTATAGATGAAGCCTCAAGGAAATCCGGAAAGTACAGAGAGGAAGTCGATTCTCTAAAAAGCGTAGTTTCCCGCTCCAGTCCTAAAAATGAGATCACAAAACCTTCCGATCTATACTCACTACTTGGCGAAGGAGAAGAGATTCCATTTGAAAGGGCTTTAACTCACCCTATCTTCGAAGCCCTCCATTTTGACTGGGACGGGATAGACGAGGACAAAAAGAATTATGAGACGATTGGCGAATCCTCAATCTTAGTACCCAGATACATCACGGAGGAAAGGAAAAAAGAGTATTTATACGGGCTTACAAAGACTGAGAGGTTAAAACCCCTCAAGGATGACATAAGACGTGTGCTCGAGGACTATTCCTACGTACTTTATATGCTCGGTGATAAAATTTACGCGAAGTCAATACTTAACCTTCTCAGAAACGATGAAACTTTTAGGGACGCAATCGTTCACTTTTTGGAAAAGTCTATCCTTTTTAAGTACCAACCCGGAGAGCATTCCTATAGGATCCTTATTACCCCTCAAGAGTTCTTAAGGTCCCTTCATGGGAAGATTCGTTCTTAAGGACACATTTTTTCTTAAAGCAAAGAGGGAGGGTTACAGGGCAAGAAGTGCATACAAGTTAATCGAGATCCAAAAAAGGTATAACGTACTAAGGAGAGGTGATAAGGCTCTCGATCTTGGGTGTGCGCCCGGAGGTTTTCTTCAGGTGATAAGAGAGATAGTCGGAGACGAAGGACTTGTCGTGGGAATAGACATTCTGGATACCAGACCGTTTTCAGAAAGAAACGTCATAATCAAAAAGGCAGATCTTTTCGATATCAATGTTCAGGATCTTATGAATGAGCTGGGGATATCGTATTTTGATGTGATAACATCCGATATTTCCCCAAACATAACAGGTATTAAGGAGTCCGATGAGGAGAATTTAAAAAGGGTTTACGAGGCAACAAAAGAAATAGTTACGAAGGCTCTAAGGAAAGGGGGAAATCTTATCTATAAGTCCTTCTTCACAGAAGAGTTCGGAAAACAAAGGAAAGATCTTTCCTCAATCTTTAAAGAGGTCATTGTTTTCAAACCCCAGGCTTCAAGAAGGACAAGTTCCGAAATATACCTCGTCTGCAGAAAAAAAATCGTCTAGGTCCCAAAAGACTTCTTTTTACTGGCAATAAAGCCAAATCCATGCTACATCTGGTTCTGAAACTCGGCTAAATTTCTTGACTTATCTTTAGCCACGTGATAATGATACTACTCATATAAAAAAAGTGTCACAAAATTATTTACTTTTCAAGTGATAACCCAAGGAGGTGTTTGTGAGAAGATCGGTAATAGTTATCTTTCTTCTGCTTTTTCCATTTTTCGTCTATTCCGCAGAGATAACAAAGTCTTTCAAGGTTTCAGGAGCTTTAACTTCAGTCTTTCAATCACTGGACAGATCTAGAGGGGAAGTCCCTCAGAAAGGGAGAGTTTCTGCCGCTTTGGATATCAGCCTAGAGTACATGCCCAGGGAGGAGGACCAGTTCTTTTTGAAGGTGAGCTTCGCCGAGGGAAGCGGACTTTCATCGTATTCACGCTATCCATTTTATGTATCGTGTAACGCCGATAACCTCGAGAGGGATCTAAGGGATATAAATGGCCGTGGAAGGGATAACCTCCTGGAAGTCTGGTATGCTCGCACTTTCAAGCTAAAAGGCGATTTATCTTTAAGGTTTACGGGAGGAATAATCGATTCCGCAACTTTCATAGACGAGAACGAGTACGCAGGAGATGAGATAGGCCAGTTCATGAATGAGGCCTTTGTGAGGAATCCCCTTGCGAACCTTCCAAGTTATGATTGGGGAGGCGCTTTAGAATTTCTTGGCAAGAGATCTAGCTTTAGAATCGTCGGAATGTCTTCAAAAAACGAAAATGAGCTTTTGCCAAAAAAGTCCTATAGCTGGGTTGGGGCACAGCTTGGGGTGAATTTATCAACTGGGATTGGGGATGGAAACTATAGAATTTACGGATACACTACGAACAAAAGGTTTGAGGACTGGGAAGGCCAAAATTACAAACGACTTAGAGGGTTTGGGCTCTCTTTCGACCAGGAAATCGTAAAAGAAATTATGAATGCGTTCTTCCGCCTCGGCACTCAAAGTGACTCAGCAAAAGTAGATTATAAAAACATGCTCTCCTTCGGATTAAATTTTAGCGGCAAGGCTTGGAAGAGGGCAAAAGATGAGATAGGTATGGGCTACGCCTATCTTAAAAGTCCGAAAAGAAAAGAAGACGTTAAAAGAACAAACGTTTTTGAAGCCTATTTCAAGTTACACCTATTGGAATACAAATTTTTGAGCTCCGACATCACTTTCGATTATCAGTACATCTCTGAAAACCTCAAAGAGGCTACAAAGAGAGCAGGGAATATCTTAGGCGCTAGACTGAATGTAAGCTTTTAGATATGAAACCTTACCTTGACTATACATTTCGGACAAAAGGTAAAGACAAAAAAGATTTCTTAAATGTTCTAAAAGAGAAATTCGTTTAAGCCAGGGAGCTGAATTAAAATGCACATTTCAGAAGGTGTCGTTTCTCCTTCCGTTCTTGTGGGAGGGGCAATACTTGCCGCATCCGGGATCGCAATCGGGCTAAAAACAATAAAGGATAAAGACATTCCGAAGGTTGCCGTTCTGTCATCCGCTTTTTTTGTTGCATCCTTAATCCATGTGCCAGTTGGTCCTGTCTCGGCTCATCTTGTATTGAACGGGCTTTTAGGTTTGCTTCTGGGGTGGGCATCATTTCCTTCCTTATCCATAGCCCTTTTGCTTCAGGCCATAATCTTTCAGTATGGAGGACTTACGACTCTTGGAACGAACACCTTCATTCTCGCCATGCCTTCAGTTATAGTCCATTACTGCTTTAGGGGCTTCCTCGGGAATGGAATAAAAAGAGTCTTCATTGCGGGATGCCTAAGTGGAATTTTAGCGATTTTCCTCTCCATTCTCTTTGTAAGCTTCGCCCTCATTCTTACCACCAAGGCTTTTTTTGGGGTCGTAGTGAGTCTTGTCAGCACACACCTACCCCTCGCTTTAATCGAAGGACTTATAAGCGGATTCATTCTAGTCTACCTAAAAAAGGTGAAACCGGAGGTGCTAGGATGGAAAAGAGTTTAAAGTGGCAACTTTTAATTATCCTTTCGATCGTATTTATCTTTTCTCGTTCCTTAAGTTATGCCCACAGGGTAACGACCCTCGCTTATAGAGAAGGTGACAAGATTGTCGGAGAATGTTACTTTGTTGGGGGTAGTCCCTGTAAAAATGCAAAGGTGGAGGTTTATGCTGGAGAAAAAAAGATACTGGAGACCCAAACCGATTCTCACGGTCGCTATAGCTTTGCCACTAAAGAAAAGGGAGATCTCAGAATAGTAGTTAATTTAAGTGGAGGACACAGAGCTCAATACACGCTCCGAGGAAACGAAAAGGAAATATCGAGAAAAGAAGAGGATGAGAAAACGAGAAGAATAGTTAATGAGGTCCTTGAATCGAAGATCCATGAGCTAAAAACTGAAATAAGGGAGCTCCGCAAGGATGTGGACAGAATAGGCCTGAGGGATATAATCGGAGGAATTGGATACATCTTCGGCATCTGGGGACTGATAAGTCTGCTCAAAAGGAGGAAGAATGCATCTTGAAGTTTTTTCCGAAGGGGATAGCTTCCTCCATAGGATGGATCCGAAGGTAAAGATCATCGTTTTCTCAGTCTTTAGTATTCTCTGCGCCAAATCAGAAGGGGATGCCACTCAGCTTACATACTTGATATATGCTTCTTTCCTCCTCTTTCTTGCAAAAATCAAATTTAGGCTCTTAATCACAAGACTCATCGGAGCGAATCTGTTTTTGGCGCTCGTATGGATATTCTTTCCATTAACCTACGGGGGAGAGAAATACCTTTCTTTTGGGCCTTTCCTTTTAAGTTACGAGGGCATACACAAGGCTCTATCGATAACTTTTAAATGTAACGCAATAGTTTTGGCCACGATCGGTCTTCTTTCTACTTCCTCACTTTTTATGCTTGCTCATGCTATGCTGAAATTTAAAGTTCCTTCAAAACTTGTGACTCTGTTCTTCCTCTTTTACCGTTATCTCACTGTCATACACGAGGAATACTCAAATGTAAAAAGGGCCGTTATGTGCAGGGGCTTTGTTCCAAAAACTAATTTATTGACGTACAAAACTTACGCGTATATGATTGGAGGGATGCTTCACAAAAGTTATGAAAGGGCAGAAGAAATATATAAAGCAATGCTATGCAGGGGATTTAAGGGTAACTTTCCTTTCTCGGAAGATCTCCCCACAAAAAAGAATGATGTGGTTTTTGCTGGAATCTCAGTGGGAATATTTGTTCTTCTCGAGGTATTGAGTTGAAAGAACCGTTAATAAGAGTTAGGAATGTCTCTTTTAGATACGACTCGAGGCCTGTTCTCAAAGACATAAACTTCGAAGTATATGAGGGAGACAGAATAGGTCTTATTGGGCCAAACGGTTCAGGAAAGACTACCCTGCTCCACATTATAATGGGGTTACTTAAACCAGAGGAAGGTACTTTAGAGATTCTTGGAAAGGTAAGAGAGAAAGAAAAGGATTTTTTAGAGGTCCGCCAAAAGATAGGGCTTCTCTTTCAGAACTCGGACAATCAACTGTTCTGCCCTTTGGTGAAGGAGGATGTAGCTTTCGGGCCTTTAAATCTTGGCGTGCCTAAACGGGAGGTTGATGGAATAGTCGATGAAACGCTAAGTATGCTTGGAATCAGTTACCTAAAGAACAGGATTTCCGCAAGGCTTTCAGAAGGCGAAAAGAGACTTGTTGCTCTCGCAACAATAATCGCAATGAAGCCCATCTGCTATATGCTCGATGAACCATCAGCTGGTCTCGATGAGTTTTACACGGAAAAAGTTTTGAGATTTCTAACGGAAAACGCAAAAACCTATGTAGTCGTATCCCACGATAGAACATTAATCGAAACTGTTTCGAACAAGGTATTTGTGCTTAGAGAAGGGGTTCTTTTACCCCAAAATCTATCTGTGAGAAAGACTACTCGACTATATTGATCTTTCCTTTTTCAACTACTAGTCTTCCGTACCTTCCAAAATTCTTCTTTATCTCCGGATAGACAGATTCTCCCACAAAGAAACGAATTACCCTTGCGGACTCTTCATCGATATTTACGTCTTTGAATTGGTCTGGATAAACGACCTTTGCTACGAAGTACGCATCAGATATGGCGAGTTCTACGTTTGTGTTGTAGTAATTGTAGGGTAAGATCGTGTAGACCCTCCCTTCCTTAAAAGCCTTAAGGTTCATAAAAAGGGTTGGTGTCTCCAAAAATTCCTTTTCAAAAATCGAGAGTCCATTCACATCGACAAAGATGTAATCCGGATTCCAAACCAAAAGTCTCTCTTTCTCTATAAAGAGATGGCCATCTTTTGCCACTTCGTCGGCCACGTTTTTCACGTTGGCTAATTTAAAGGGCAAAAATCCTGCCTCAGTAGATGTTATTCCGTGCTGGCCCCTAAATCCAATTCCACCTGCGTAAGCGCGAGGTCTTTCTTTTTGGCTTTTCGTCCTCTGGAAAAAATAGGCTTCGGTTCTTTTTAAGAATTCCTCTATCTCCTTCAATCTATTTTCCTTTTTGAGGAGCGATGCGACTAATTTCAAAGAATCATAAAACTTACTTTCTTTCAATTCTCCTAAGGCCCCATAGTGGAGCCCCACAACCGGTATTCTTGTCTTTTCCTGTATCATGTCTAAGATGTGTCCTTCGAATCCGATTGCGAAGATTACATCCGGTCTTACGCTTATGATTGCCTCAAAATCTGGCAATTTTCCAGGGCCACCCTCTCCGATAAGCGGTAAATGTTTCACTTTTTCCCTTATCGCCAAAGTGTATGGCCTACCGTAAGGCACAAATCCTCCCTTCTCTACTCGTTCGACGCCGACAACTTTTTCAAGACCAGAAAGATAAATAACTAGCCTTAACGCACCTGGTCCTATGGCGACTAATCTTTCCACGTTATCCGTGACTTTAACTTTCCTGCCTAAAAGGTCTACGATTTCTTTAGATTCAGAAGTTGCAAAGAGCGTAAAAATAATAACAATCGTAAAAAATAGCTTCTTCATAGTCCTTCCTCCTTCGGTACTTTCCAAAGTATCAGTGCCACCTCGGCATCTGTCTTTTGTTCTACGTAGCCAGATTTTATGTGCTTTTTAAGTTCTTTTTCGACTAAATCCTTTTTTGGCTTCTTTCCGTAAAGCTCGATGTAGTTACATAGTTCATGGAGTGCCTCTTCCATACACATTCTGACGGTTAATGTACGATCGAAAAACTCAAAATGAGGTTTTCTTCTTAGCCTTTCTAAGATTACACACAATGAGAAAGCTAAAGACCGGCAATTCCACTCTATACCGTGCATTGCGAGCACTTTTTCCATAAGCTCGTTCTTTCTCTTTTCCCACCCGAGATATATGAGCCATTCCTTTGAGCAAGCCTCCATCTTCAAAATATCTCTTTCATTTCTTACACATGGGGCCATCATAGCCATGACTATGTCAAATCTTTTAAAAAGATTCATCCTTTCTGGTTCCAAATCCTCCCAGAAGCCGTGTAATACGTCCACATTTTTCATACCCCTCCTTTCGGCTTCCATTGTAAGGGTCTCAAGCATGCTAGAAGAACAGTCGAGCCCCAGGACATAACTTGCCTCATACGAAATGGGTAAAGTGTAAGCACCTTTACCGCATCCGATATCTAGGACACTCTTTCCAAAAAAAGTCACGCCCTGATCTCTTACCCTTTTTAAGACGCTTTGTGTCCATTCGAGAGTCTTTTTCTCGAACGGATTAGGATAATTTCTGGCCTTTCTATCCCAGAATTCTTTTATTGCGCTTTTATCCACTCTTTTTCGTATCCTTCTCCTTCTTTCACGATAAAATAAGGTAGGCCGTGCAAATCAATTATTTCAACCTCCACCCCGAAAACTCTTTTTACGTTTTCCCTTGTGAGGACCTCTTTTCTTCCGAAAGCCTCTATTTGCCCCTTTTTCAAAAACATGAAAAGGTCGGAGTAGCGGATTGCAAGATTTATATCGTGAAGGACAAAAATTGTGACAAGCCTAAGTTCTTTGGTTACCTTTCTAATTAGGGAGGCAATCTCCATCTGATTTCTAAGATCGAGATGGGACAAAGGTTCGTCGAGTAAAAGAACCTTCGGTCTCTGAGCCAGTGCTCTTGCGATTATTACCTTTTGAAACTCACCTCCACTTATTCTCGTTATCGACCTTGAGCTTAGCTCAGAAAGTTCCATAACTCTGATTACCTCTTCGACAACTTCTATATCCTCCTTCTTTACCCTAAAACCAATGTATGGTTTTCTTCCCGAAAGCACCGCCTCAAAAACAGTAATGTCGAACCCCTCAGATTTTTGCGGAACATAGCCTAAAATCTTCGCCCTCTCCTCCGCACTTATCTTTTTTAGCTCTTTGCCATCGACAAGCACAGTACCTTTTTTCGGCGCAAATATTGATGCCAGCACTTTAAGTAGAGTCGTCTTACCTGAACCGTTAGGACCTAAAATTGAGAGGATCTCACCCTCGTCTAAGTGAAATTCTATGTTTTCCAGTATCGGTCTACTATTGTACGAAAATGAAAGGCCTTCAACTAAAATTTCCATGTCTATACCTTAAAAGCAAATACACAAAGAAGGGAGCTCCAAAAAATGAGGTTACAATGCCAACGGGGAGTACGTTCGGTGCGATTATCCTCCTCGCCAAAATGTCGGAGACGACAAGGATGAAAGCCCCGATCAGAGCCGATGCTGGAACTAAAAACCTTTCGTCTTCGCCAAGAAAAAGTCTTCCTATATGAGGAGATAGTAAGCCAACGAACGCTATTATACCCAGAAATGAAGTTATAACGGCAGAAAGAAGTGAACTGATTAAAAATACGTGTATCCTTAAAGTTTTAGGTCTTACCCCAAGCGTCTTTGCCACATCGTCTCCCCATTTTAGAGCGTTCAAATCGCCAGACCTTATAAGGAGATAGATAAAGCAAGGAATAAAGAAGGCCAAAAGAATAGGGACGTTCTTCCAAGTGGCCTTTCCCACATCTCCGAAAGTCCAAAATAAAGAAGCGGCAACCTGTACATCCTCCGCGAAGTATTGGATAAACATGGTCAACGCAGAAAAAAAGGAGCTTATAGCAACACCGGCAAGAACCACAACCTCTCTGGTCGCCCCTCTAAGCGACGAGATAGCATAGATTAAAAGCATTGCTGCCATAGAACCGCAAAAAGCACACGCGATGACCGGTGAGTAAGAAAAGATCGTTACCCCCTCCCCTGTTCTATGCTGCATACCCGCACCCAAAAAGATAATGGCGAAGGACGCGCCAAACGCCGCACCCTGGGTAAGCCCCAATGTGGAAGGGGAAACAAGTGGATTCTTCAAAACGTTTTGCAACACACATCCACACAGCCCAAGACCGGCCCCGCTGAGTATTGTGCCGAGAAGTCTTGGAATTCTTATCTGCCAGACTATATGGGAGATTGTTCCTTTTTCCTTTCCAAAAATGGCGTACACTAAAGAGACAACGTCTATTCCATAAGATCCTGTAATGAGAAAGAAAACGAAAGAGGAAAAAAGGAAGAATAAAAGGAGGATCGATATCCTTTTTCGCTTTGTGCTTAAAGTTTCGTAAAAGTTCGAGGCTAAATCTCCTATAGATTCCTCTCTTCCAAAGCTAAAGCGCATACTTTGCACACCCTCTTTCCATCCTTAGTCTCCATCTTTAGGACCATCACAGGTTCGTTACAGACTGAACATGGCTCTGACCTTACTATTCGCGCAAAGGGCGGGATTTCGAACTCAACGACTCTCACAGAGAAAAGCTCATCAATACTGGCCTTGAGCACCTTATAGGCCCTCTCTTTTTGTAAGGTGAAAAATCTCTCTTTCTCTTCGCAAGTTGCGCACCCAGAAAAGACTTTGTCCGCAAGGGGTAACACATCATCCAAAAGTAAAAAGAAGGGGCTTCCGTATCTTAGAGCGACTCTTAGGCCCTTTTTCGTCTTTCTTGAAAGGACATTTAGGACCATCTTTCCGTGATCTTTTATAATTAGGTTACCCTTTCCTAATGTGCAGCCCGTTATAACCTGGACGCTGTCTACAAAACAGGAATCGTTCTCTACGATAGCTACGATCTCATCTTCTAATTTTTTAACTTTCATTTCTTCCATAGCAATAATTGATGCTTTGTAACCAAGCGAAAGACCCGGGCACAGATGACCATGAAATTTTATGCATTCTGAAAGGTACGGATAGTCTTCCATTTTAAGCATTTTGGATCTTAATACTTTTTGGAAAAAAATAACACTTTAATGTGACTCGTGTCAATAAGAATCCTTAACCAGTCGGCTATCAGTTTGGAATCTCAAGTAAAGGAGATCTTACTTGAAATAAGAATAGAAAAAAAGTTTGACTTTGTTTTTCCTTTTATGCTCTAAGTGTCAAACTTTTTTAAATCTTATTCAGTATTTTGCTCTTCACAAGGATGGGTATCTGTATCCCCGTGGCATTCTTTGATCTTTTCCGGGGTACATTCCTCCGGGTGACTTACTAGTTCTTGAGGGTTCATGCAAGAGCAAGCTTCACACATAAGAACACCTCCTTATTTGTGCGAGTGAAATTTATCACTAAAGGGGCCAGGCTTCAAGTACTTTTTATTGCTCGGAACCCTGCGGAATTATTGATTTTTCCCCTCATTTGGTATAGACTTCCAGAACATGCGCCTCTTCTTCCAGGACTTTTGGCACAAAAAGTCGAAAAGGATCCCCTTCCTTAGGGGTGTTCTTTTTTTGATTTCCCTTCTTTATAAATACGGGCTTTCACTTTGGGAATTGTCCTTTAGGTTCAAAAGATTGAATATGGCTCCATGTCCAGTCGTAAGTGTTGGAAACTTAACTATTGGAGGCCAAGGCAAGACCCCCCTTGTTATGAAGATAGCTTCATTATTCAAAGAAAGCGGGTTTAGGGTGGCCATTATCACACGCGGATACGGAAGAAAGAAACGGGGTATCTTTTTGGTTGATCCTAAAATTCATTTAGCTCAAGAGTGTGGTGATGAGGCCCTTTTACTTGCCAAAAATTTGAGATGTCCGGTTATAGTGGGAAAAGACAGGATCAAAGCGATAAAAAAAGCCGTCTTTGAATGCGGCGCGGACATCGCTATCCTCGATGACGGATTTCAGGTACGTGGGTTAAAGAAAGACGTGGAGATAGTTGTTTTCAAAACTAACATGGAAAACTTCGATCTTTTTCCGCTTGGTCCCATGAGGGAACCGTTTGATAGGATTGCGCGATCCGACATTGTAATCTTAAATGGGAAGGTTAAAGGTCCTTATAAGTTACCAAAGCACCTTTTCGATTCTAAGCCCGTTTTTAATTCAAGCTTAAAAGCCCTCAACCTTTGTAACATAAAGAATAAGACTTACATTGACTATCGATATCTAAAGGGAAAGGAGGTTGTCGCATTCTCCGGACTTGCCGATAATGATTCCTTTTTCGAGTTGCTGATGTCAATTGGTGCAAAGATAAAGTCTGCAATCTCTTTTCCCGATCACTATAACTATAAACCGAAAGATATCAAAAGAATTTTGAGGAACCACGCGGATATTTACGTGACTACAGAGAAGGACGCTCAAAAACTTGAAGCACAAGAAATACCGGACAATTTCTACTATTTAACCGTTGAGATGGCGATAGAAGAGGAAAAAGAGTTTTTCTCAACGATCTTAGCCTTAATAGAAAAAAAATTTTCCGGAGAGTTGCCATGGAAGAGAGGGTCTTTATCTTCGACACAACTTTAAGGGATGGAGAACAGTCTCCTGGATACACCATGAATCCCCAGGAGAAGTTGCGAGTCGCAAAGCAGCTTGAGGCTTTAGGTGTCGACATTATAGAGGCAGGTTTTCCACAGGCATCCGAAGGAGACTTCGAGGCTGTAAGACTCATAGCGGAAAATATAACCGAGTGTGAAGTTGCAGCTTTAGCCAGAGCAAACGATGAAGATATAGATAGAGCGTGGGAAGCCATAAAAAATGCGAAAATGCCAAGGATCCATACGTTTATTTCGACTTCCGACATTCATCTAAAACATCAGCTGAGAAAAACGAAAGACGAGGTTCTGGCATTGGCCGTAAGATCTGTAAAGAGGGCAAAAAAGTACACTTCCAACGTTGAGTTTTCAGCAATGGATGCGACAAGAAGCGATTGGGACTTCCTAGTACGGATCTTTGAGGAAGCAATCGATGCCGGTGCAACGGTCATCAACATTCCCGATACAGTGGGATACGCGGTACCCGATGAATTCGGAAAACTCGTAAGATACATAAAGGAAAATGTTTCTAACATATCTAACGCCATAATCAGCGTCCACTGCCACAACGATCTCGGCCTTGCAACTGCAAATTCAATAGCCGCGATAAAAAACGGTGCAAGGCAGGTGGAATGTACAATAAATGGTATAGGTGAAAGGGCAGGAAACGCCTCGCTAGAAGAGATAGCGATGATTCTTAAAACTCGTAAAGACATTTTTTCCGTCTACACCAACATAAGGACTGAGAAGATATATCCCACAAGCAGGCTAGTTACCACCATAACCGGTATACCTGTCCAGCCGAACAAGGCTATTGTTGGGGCAAACGCTTTTGCCCACGAGTCAGGAATTCACCAGGATGGGCTTTTAAAAGCCAAACTTACGTACGAGATAATGACTCCTGAATCTGTTGGAATTCCAAAAAGCACACTCGTTTTGGGAAAACATTCTGGGAGACACGCATTTAGAGAGAAGATAAAGGAATTGGGTTTCGATCTCAACGAAAAAGAGTTAAACATAGCATTTAAGAGATTTAAGGCTCTTGCAGATATAAAAAAGCACGTCTACGACGAAGATATACAGACGATAATAATGGACGAGATTTACAAGATACCGGAAAAGTATAAGCTTGTCTATCTTAACGTAACTTGTGGAAACATGACCGTCCCAACAGCGACAGTGAAGATAGAAATAGATGGAGTGGTACATCAGGATGTGGCAACGGGTGTTGGACCGGTGGATGCCACATACAAGGTCATAAAAAAGCTTGTAAAGACTCAGAGCAAACTAGTAAAATACTCGGTTAACTCCATAACCAAGGACATGGATGCCCAAGGCGAGGTTTTCGTAAAACTCGAAGAAAAGGGGATATCTGTTGTAGGGAAAGGGATAGATACAGACATCATTGTGGCAAGTGCGAAGGCTTATCTTAACGCTCTCAATAAACTTGAATTCATGAAGCAGAAGAAGGGGTAGCTATGGGAATGACGATTACCGAAAAAATTCTCGCTTTCCATTCCGGAAAAAAGTATGTGGAACCAGGGGAGATAATAGAGGCAAAAATCGATCTCGCCCTGGCAAATGATATAACCGCCCCACTCTCGATAGAGGAGTTCGAGAAGATCGGGTTAAAAACCGTATTCGATCCCGAAAAGATCGTCTTCGTACTAGACCATTTCACTCCTAATAAGGACATCCAAACGGCAGAGAACTGTAGAAGAATAAAGGAATTTGCAAAAAAGTTTGGGATCAAGCATGTCTATGACGGTGGGCTCTGTGGGATCGAACACGCGTTACTTCCTGAAAAAGGTCTCGTTATGCCAGGAGATGTTGTAATAGGGGCTGACAGTCACACATGCACATACGGTGCACTAGGTTCTTTCGCAACAGGTGTTGGAAGTAGCGATTTTACGTTTGCTATGGCCACTGGATACTTGTGGTTTAAGGTGCCGGAGACGATCAAATTCGTTTGCTACGGAAAGTGGAAAAAGTGGGTAACTGGAAAGGATCTCATTTTGCATATAATTGGTTTGATAGGTGTGGATGGGGCTTTATACTGTGCAATGGAGTTCGCAGGAGAGGCCATCTCGAGTTTAAGTATGGACTCCCGTTTTACAGTTGCCAACATGAGTGTGGAGGCAGGCGCAAAAAATGGCATTTTCTACGTGGATGAAGTGACTCTCTCCTACGTAAAGGACAAAACTTTCCGCGGATTTAAAATTTTTGGAAGTGACCCGGATGCAAAGTACAAAAACGTTATAGAGATAGATGTTGGCCAAATAGGGCTTAAGGTTGCTTGCCCCCATCTACCTTCTAACGTTCGCAATGTTGAGGAACTGAACGGAGTATCCATCGATCAGGTGGTTATAGGATCCTGCACTAATGGGAGGCTTGAGGATTTTAAGCTTGCGGCAGAGATAATGGCGGGAAAGAAAATAGCCGACGGGGTACGGTGCATAGTAATCCCCTCCACACCCAAGATTTACTTGGATGCACTAAGAATGGGATTTATAGAAACATTCTTGGAGGCAGGCTGTATCGTTTCTCCGCCTACCTGTGGTCCCTGTTTGGGAGGGCACATGGGTGTTTTAGCAAAAGGCGAAAGGGCACTATCCACGACGAATCGAAATTTTATAGGCAGAATGGGCCATCCTGAGAGTGAGGTTTATCTTAGCGGCCCCGCTGTTGCTGCAGCTTCCGCTATTATGGGACGGATAGCTCACCCGGAGGAGGTTTTATGAAGTTCAAAGGAAGGGTTTTCAAATTCGGGGATAACATAGACACCGATGTGATAATTCCCGCCCGTTACCTTGTGTACACGGATCCGACCTTACTCGCCACTCATTGCATGGAGCCCATAGATCCTGATTTTGCAAAAAAAGTAAAAAGGGGTGACATAATTGTAGCAGGTTCTAATTTTGGGTGCGGTTCCTCAAGGGAACATGCTCCTATTGCAATCCTAGGTCTAGGGGTACCCCTTGTGATAGCCAAAAGCTTTGCGAGGATTTTTTATAGAAATGCCTTCAACAAGGGTCTTCTCCTTTTGGAATCGGATCTTTACGAGTACGTGAAGGAAGGAGATGAAATAGCTGTGGATGTAAAAGAGGGTCTCATAGTCACGAAGGATAGGGAATTTAGGACAAAACCTATTCCGCCATTTATGATCGAACTTATTGAATCTGGCGGGCTCCTCAACTATTTAAAAAAGAGATTGGGAATAGAAGGAGGATGAGATGAAAGAGTACAACGTTGCAATAGTTGGGGCCACAGGTGCCGTTGGTAACGAGATGGTAAAGATTTTGGAGGAGAGAAGGTTTCCTGTGAAAAATTTAAAACTTCTGGCATCTGAAAGAAGTTTGGGAAAGTCCCTAGAATATAAAGGTGAGGAGATCCCGGTCGATGTCCTAAAGGAGGACTCATTTAGGGATGTGGATATCGCCCTTTTTTCAGCCGGTGGGGCTGTAAGTTTAAAGTACGCTCCAATAGCTGCTGATGCCGGTGCTTGCGTTATAGACAATACAAGTGCGTTTAGAATGGAGCCTGACGTTCCTCTTGTGGTTCCCGAGGTAAATGCCCATGCTATAGCTGACTACAAAAAAAGAAACATAATCGCAAATCCAAACTGTTCCACAATTCAGATGGTTGTCGTACTTAAACCGTTGCACGACTATGCAAAGATAAAAAGGATAGTCGTTTCAACTTATCAATCAGTTTCTGGAACAGGGAAAAAAGCCATATTCGAACTAGAAGAGCAGGTGAGAGCCCTTTTTGCGAATAGGAAGGTTGAAAAAAAGGTCTATCCGCACCAGATCGCCTTTAACTGCCTTCCCCACATAGACGTTTTCCTTGAAAACGGCTATACAAAGGAAGAGATGAAGATGGTTAACGAGACGAAAAAGATAATGGAGGACTACTCTATAAAGGTTACCGCAACAACTGTTAGGGTTCCTGTTTTTTATGGGCATTCCGAATCTGTGAATGTAGAGTTCGAAAGGAAGATAACACCAGAAAAAGCAAGAAGTATTTTAAGAAAGGCTCCCGGTGTTAAAGTAGTAGACAACCCTTCAAAGAACCTGTATCCCTTGGCAATAAATGCGGCTGGTAAGGATGAAGTCTTTGTGGGGAGGATAAGGAGGGATGACACTGTCGAACACGGACTTAACATGTGGATTGTCGCCGACAATTTGAGAAAAGGGGCAGCCCTTAACGCGGTTCAGATTGCTGAAATCTTGATCCAGAAATATCTTTAAAGGGTCTCTCTTTTCCCTTCCTTGTGAATCCTTCTTAGCTCCTCTATCTCTTCTTCGATATCCTTTATCCTCTTTTTCATTCTATTTATCTCTTCCACCCTCTCCCTTATAAATGGCGTCTCCATATCTATGGGCTTTCCCGACAAGTACTGGTCATATACGTATTCACCTATCTCGGAATAAAAATCGCTTATCGATTTTTTGAGTCTTCCAATGTCCAGATATTTCTTTTTCGTTATCTTTGCTTTGATCTCCAAGTTCTGGGCTATGTCCTCTGCAACCTCTTTTAAGGTTTTCAAACTCTCTTCGGTTCTTTTCTTTAGTTCATCTACTATTGGCATATTTGCACCTCCGGCAAGTATAATAGATCTTTACAGTCGATTTTTCAAGGAAAGATTTATAAAACTTGTCTTTTTGATCCTCTTTGCGTTGCCGAGGCTTGATGAGTCTATATTTGCTGATGTACAATTTAAGATTGGGAGGGGTAAATATGGATCTGGACAAAGTGAAAAAGAAGCTGATGGAACATCAGGAAGACGGAAGAATAACCTGCAAGAAGGCTTTAGAAATAGCAGATGAGGAAAAGGTGCCTCCTATAAAGGTAGGCGAGATACTCAACGAACTCAAAATAAAGATAATCAGCTGCCAGCTCGGCTGCTTTAAGTAATTGCGAAAAAGGTGGGAAAGGAAGATTTAGATCAGATTGACAAGGATCTATTAAACCTCATTCAAGAGGAGTTTCCCCTCGAAGAGAGGCCTTTTTTAGAGATAGGAAAGAGGCTCGGTTTAACAGAGGACGAGGCCTATCTCAGGGTGAAAAATCTCAAAGAGAAGGGCTTTATACGGCGGATAGGTCCTGTCCTTGAAAGAAAAAACCTAAAACTTAAAAGCTTTCTTTGCGGGGCCTACGTGGAAGATAGTCGGCTTGAAGAGGTCGCAAACGAGATAAATAAGCACAGAGGAGTGACCCACAATTACGAAAGGGATGGAAACCCAAACCTCTGGTTTACTATAAGTGGGGAAAGTTTAGAAGAGATAGAGAGATTCCTCGAAGATATCGAAAAAAGGTTCAATATAAAAATTTACCGCTTTCCTGAAAAGAGGGTCTTCAAAATAAAAACTGTATTTCCATTATGAGCTTTAAAGATTTGAGAAAACTTTTCCTTGTTGATGGGAACTCCTTTCTCTACAGGGCTTACTACGCCACCCCTTTCCTTGCAACATCAAGGGGCGTCCCTACAAACGCCACATACGCCATGACTAACATGATCCTTAAACTTTTAAAAGAACAGAAGCCGGATCTTCTATTCGTAGTCTTCGATTCTAAGGTACCATCATTCAGGCACAAGATATCGAAAGAGTACAAGGCTCAAAGAAGGCCTATGCCAGATAATCTTTCCGTTCAGATCCCATATGTAAAGTCGATTATTGAGGCTTTAGGTATAAAAATGATTGAGGTCGAAGGTTATGAAGCCGATGACATAATAGGGACGATAGTGGAAAGGTTAAAAGACAAGGACTTCGAAATTTACATTGTGACCGGTGACAAGGATCTTATGCAGTTTGTGCAAAAAAATGTCTTCGTCTACGACACTATGAAAGAGATTATATACGGGGAAAAGGAAGTGAGGGAGAAGTTTGGGGTACCTCCCTCTTCCATATGTGATCTTCTGGCACTTTCTGGCGATACTTCCGATAATATTCCAGGGGTACCAGGAATTGGAGAGAAAACCGCAAAGTTACTGATACAGGAGTTCGGTAATCTTGAGAACCTTTACGAAAGGATAGATGAGGTAAAAAAAGATTCATTAAGAAAAAAACTTGAAGAAGGGAAGGATTTGGCTTTCTTAAGCAAAAGGCTTTTAGAGATAAGAAGTGATGTCCCCATACCCGATCTTTCGTTAAACTATACGGTAACACCTGACAAAAAAAGGCTAAAAGCTCTCTTTAGAGAGCTTGAATTCACATCCTTATACAGGGAAATAGAACTCGAAGAAAAAGAGCCAGAATTAATAGACGAGGTCGAACTTGATATCCTACAGGGAGAGTCCTTTGGGCTTTTTGTCAAATTTGAAAGGGGACCCTCATCTCCCTTTCCCGAATTTAAAGCTTTTGCCGTCTATGACGGAAAAAATGTGAGTTACTCAGAAAAAAAAGACGATGTCTTAAAGATCGTTGGAAAGGCAAAAGAGGTAATTCTCTATAACATGAAGGATTTTTTGCTTTCGGAAATAGATATAGATTCAAAAAAAGCCTTCGACATAGCCATTTCCGCTTACCTTATAGATCCGCTAAAAAGGGACCTAAGCATTGAAACGATTCTTGAGGAACATTTGGACCTGAATATACCGAGCAAGGTGGAGAAGCATAAATTCTTTCAGCTAGCAAAAGGTCTCTTCGATGTAAAAGATCTTCTGGCTCGAAAGATGGCAGAGCTTAATCTCGAGTTCCTCTTTTACCATGTGGAGATGCCGCTCGTTGAGGTCTTGTCGGAGATGGAAAAGACTGGCGTTAAGGTGGATAGGGAAAAACTTCTCAAATTCTCTTCTGAAATGGATTTTAAGTTGAAAGAGATAGCTCAAAGAATTTACGAGCTTGCGGGCGAGGAATTTAATATCAACTCGCATAAACAGCTATCGAATGTGCTTTTTGGAAAGCTTAATCTCCGTCCCTTAAAGAAAACGAAGAAAGGCTATTCCACAGATATGGATGTGCTTGAAGAACTCATAGACGTACATCCTATAATTCCGAACCTTTTAGAGTATAGAACGCTAAGTAAGCTAAAAAACACATACATAGATGTGCTTCCTCTCTGGATCCATCCAAAAACCCAAAGGATCCACGCATCCTTTAACCAGACAAACGTTGCGACAGGTCGAATAAGCACAAGTAATCCGAACCTTCAGAACATACCGATAAGAGGAGAAGAAGGGAAAAAGATAAGGGAAGCATTTATCGCTGAAGAGGGCTTCTTTATTATGTCTGCGGACTATTCCCAGATAGAACTTAGGGTTTTGGCTCATCTTTCACACGATGAGACTCTCATTCGCGCGTTTAAAAACGGAGAAGATATACACACAAACGTGGCTCGAGAGTTCTTCAAAGTAAAAGAGGAAGAAGTGACACCAGAGATGAGAAGAATTGCCAAGACGGTTAACTTCGGAATAATTTACGGCATAAGCGCATACGGTCTTTCAAAAGAATTGGGCATCTTGCAAAGTGAAGCCCAAAGATATATAGATGACTTCTTTAGAATGCACCGCCAGGTAAAAGAATACATGGACATGGTTATTAAAGAGGCAGAAAGGACGGGGTATGTTAGAACCTATTATGGAAGGATTCGTTACATCCCCGAGCTTTATAATCCTGACCAAAAAATAAAACAACTTGGCGTAAGACTCGCTATGAATACGCCTATACAGGGAACAGCAGCCGACCTAATAAAAATGGCCATGGTAAATATCCACAGCAGAAAGAAGGAACTAGGTCTTGGCTCTCGTCTGATACTACAAATCCACGACGAACTTCTCTTTGAAGTGAAAGAGGATGAGAAGGAGATTATGGAAAGGCTTGTTCGTGAGGAAATGGAAAACGTTGCGACTTTGGATGTTCCTTTGAAGGTGTCTATAGGCTTTGGAAAGAATTGGGCAGAGGCCAAAACTTAGAAACTCTCAGAAACATCCCACTCTTCATAGACAGAAGGATTGAGTTCTGTTATGAATCTGGAAGGTCTTAATATCACATATCCAATAGCCTTCTCATAGTACGTCATGGGATAGCAAACGTAAAGTTCATCCATGGCCCTTGTACAGGCAACGTAAAAAAGTCTCCTTTCCTCTTCTATAGCCTCCTCATCCATTGACTTAGAATTCGGAAACCTTCCCTCCACACACCAAACGACGAATACCACCCTCCATTCGAGACCTTTGGCTTGATGGATTGTGCTAAGAATAACCCTTTCCTCATCTGATCCGGGGTATATGGATTCTTCACCATGTAGTCCACTCATGAGGGAGAGTTCTGAGAGAAAAGTCTCAACCGAGTAATACTTACTCGCAAAGTTTGAAAGCTGTTCAAGATCGTCTAGTCTCGATTCGTAGTCTGGATAGTTGTACTTCAAATACTCTCCGTAGATCTTTCGTATAACGGCATTTATCATCTCGGAAGGGGCCTCTTTACTTTTGAGATCGCGAAGATCCCTAAATAGTTCTGACCAGAGTTCTATCGTTTCTTTTGGGATCTTCTTTAATTTCTCTCCTATCCTTTTTTCTATGAAGAGGTCAACGGGTCTTTCGTAAGAGGAGATGTAGTCGAAGATTTGTTCAGCCGTTTTTTTACCAACTCTTGGGAATATCTTTAAAAGCCTTTTCCACGAAATCTCATCTTTTTCGTTTACACAAACCCTAAGGAACGAGACTACGTCCTTTATGTGGGCCTGTTCAAAGAACTTAAGTCCACTTCTTACCTCAAACGGTATATCACGCCTCGTCAACTCCATCTGGATCTCCATCGAATGGTAATGTGCTCTGTAAAGAACGGCAATCTCATTAAACGGTATCCCCTCGTCTTTGAGTTCGAGTATCCTTTGCGCCACAAATTCTGCCTGCTGTACAACATCTTTCAGTCCTGTAACAACAGGTATGAGACCTGACCTTTTAACACTTTTTAGGACTTTTTTGAATTGTCTTAGGTTGTGAGAGATTGATTCATTAGCGAAGTTAAGTATTTCTGGCGTACTTCTGTAATTCGTCTCCAGTTTGTAGACCGTGCAGTCCTCGTATCTTTTTGGAAAATCAAAGATGTTTCTGAAATTGGCCCCTCTGAAGGAATAGATGCTTTGAGCATCGTCTCCAACAACCATGACATTCCTGTTTATTAGGCCCATAAAGTCTATTATCTCTGCCTGGATCTTATTCGTGTCCTGATATTCATCCACGAGAATGTAGGCGAATTTCTTTGCATAATATTTTCTTAAGTCCTCGTGATCTTTTAGGATCTTATGCCATAGGTAAAGTAAATCATCGAAATCGACAGCCTTAGTCTTTTTCTTCTTTTTCGAATAGTTCTCATAAACTTCTACGATCTCGTCCTTTAGGTGGTAGAGGTAGGGGTATCTTTCAAGAATAGCCTCCTCTATTGAACTTAATGTGTTTATCGCGTAACTAAATATCTCTTTTAGGACGGTCCCCTTAGGAAAAGGGTACCCCTTTCCCGAAAGACCCATCTCTTTGAGCACTATCTCTATAAGATCTTTAGCGTCCTCGTTGTCGAAAATTGTAAAATCCTTATCCAAACCCAAAAGGTCCGAATGAATCCTAAGGATCATATTACCTATGTGATGAAAAGTGCCACCCCAAATTGATCTAGTGTCTATCTTTAGGAGATGTTCAACCCTGTGGAGCATCTCCCTCGCGGCTTTGTTCGTGAAGGTTAAAAGCAAAATATTATGGGGAGGAACACCGTCTTCTAAAAGTCGCGCCACCCGATAGGTAACTACCCTTGTTTTTCCGCTTCCTGCACCAGCGATAACAAGAACGGGTCCTTCTTTATGGTTGACAACCCTTAGCTGCTCTTCGTTTAGATCTTTTTCATAGTCTATCGAAATTTTTTTTGGAGAAGTATCTTTGTAAAGGATGTATTTCTTCATCCCATTAATTATGCGGAAACGTCGAAACACCTGTCAAGAAAGGTCTCAATCCTAGAGATTTTCTTTAATTGTGTCATCTATGGTAAGATAATTTTAGCCAGGCTCTGCGCATAAGCGAGGTTATGAACCCCGCGAGGTTCGGAAGAAAGCAGCGGTAGTAACCGAGCTGTATGCCGCAGTAAGCCTGGCGCCCCGTAACGTTCCAAATGGCTTACACAGTAATCGCAAGAAGATGGAGACCCAAAAAATTCGAAGATATAATAGGCCAACCTCACATCGTCACAACTATAAAAAACTCTATAAAATTCGGTAGGATCGGCCACGCCTATCTATTTACAGGACCTAGGGGTGTGGGAAAGACTTCCCTTGCGAGGATCCTGGCAAAGGCAGTGAACTGCTTGGATGGACCTACCCCTGATCCCTGTGACCGGTGTGAAGTTTGCGTATCCATAAATAACGGAAACTTTGTGGACGTACATGAAATAGATGCGGCCTCAACGAGAAGAATAGACGACATTCGGGAACTCAGAGAAATGGTCAAATACGCCCCACTTATCGCAAGGTACAAAGTTTATATTTTGGACGAAGCCCATATGCTTACAGGAGAGGCCAAGGATGCTTTTTTAAAAACGCTTGAGGAACCACCTGGCCATAACATATTCATCCTTGCAACTACAGAACCGCAAAAAATCCCTCAGACTATTATGTCTAGGTGTCAAAGGTTCGACTTTCGAAGAATCCTTGAGAGCGAAATAATAGCCAAGCTTAAAAAGATATGTGACCAAGAAGGGATTCCTTACGAGGAAAGTGCCCTTCACTACATAGGTGAAGAGGCAGACGGTAGTTTACGGGATGCGGAGTCTATCCTTGACAAAGCGATAGCATATGGCAATGGATCGGTCAAAGAAAAAGAAGTGATTGAGCTTTTGGGAATAGTAGAGAAGCGTTTCATTTTTGAGCTCGTCGATTCGTTGATAAAAGGGGATGTCCTTTTTGGACTCACCATGATCGACGATGGCTTAAAGAAAGGGTATGAGGCGAGCCAAATCTATAAAGGTCTTGTAGGTCTTTTGAGAAAGATGCTACTTACTAAGCTTTATCACGGAAAACCGGACTTTATCTACGTTTCTGATGATGAGTTTCAAAGGATCCAAAGTGTTATTTCCAAAATCGAATATTACGAAATCCAAAATATGCTTAACTACCTTTTGGTCAACGAGGATCTCTTAAAAGGAAGTTTTCCAAAGATAGCCCTTGAGGTCCTTTACATAAACCTTTATAATCTGGGCAAGCTAAGAACGATTCAAAAGCTCCTTTCACCACAGGAAAAGGCATCAACCCTAGGAAAACAAAATGAGGAACGAAGGACATCTTACGACAGAGTTACAAAAGAAGATTTCATAGGATGGGTCAAAGAGAAGGATGCACTACTTGGAAAGGTTTTAGATTTACAGGATGTCGAGATAGAGGAGGGGAAAATAACGATCTTTTTCGATGAGGCTTTAAAGATTTTCGCCGAGGATTCGTCTTTCGTTCCGGGACTTGTGGCTACCTACAAAGAAAAGACTGGAAAAGACGTAGAGATTGTGCTTATCGAAAAGAAAGAATTGAAAAAAAACATTTTAGATGAGTATATAAGGGAGGCTGAAAGGATATTTAATCTTGAGGAGGAGCCATGAATAAGGCTTTAAGCGAAATCCTAAAGCAGGCAAAAAAGATCCAGGAGCAGTTCCAAAAGCTCCAAGAAGAGGTGGCGGAAAAGAAAGTGGAAGCTCAGTCTGGTGGAGGAATGGTCACATGTGTCGTCAATGGAAAGCAGGAGGTTGTTTCGATCAAAATCTCGGATGAGGTATGGCAGGAGGGTGACAAAGAGCTTATAGAGGACCTTATCGTTGCAGCGATTAACGAGGGTCTTAACAAATCAAGGGAGATGGTTAAAGAAAAGATCGCTAATTTAGCAGGGCTTGGGGGGCTTAATCTTCCATTTTATCCATTCTGAGAAGATGGCTTACCCGCAAGTAGTCGAAAAGTTGATCGAAAATTTAACAAAACTCCCAGGAATAGGAAGAAAGACTGCAACGAGACTCGCTTTTTTTCTTTTGAACTCCAAGGATGACTACGTTAAGGATCTCGCCCAAAGCATAGTCGACATCAAGGAAAAAATAAAACTCTGCTCCGTCTGCTTAAACATAACGGACATGGAGCCCTGTCTTATCTGTAAAGATGAGAAGAGGGACAAATCGAAAATATGTGTTGTTGAAGAACCTGCTCATGTTATGGTGATGGAGCAGGCTTATCCGGGCGTTTTTACCTACCACGTCCTGCATGGGGTAATAAACCCCTTAGAAGGCATAGGTCCTGAGAATTTAAGGATTCAAGAACTAATCGAAAGGGTAAAAAACTCAAAGATAACAGAGGTTGTCATCGCAACTAACCTTACGCTGGAAGGTAACACAACCGCATACTACATCGCAGACCAGCTAAAGGAGATGAATGTGAAAGTAACAAGGATTGCATCCGGTATTCCTGCAGGTGGCGATATAGTGTATGCGGACCCCCAGACCATAAAAAACTCGCTCGATAATCGAAGACTAATATCCTAATTTGTCTCTTTCTCTTTCTTTATAGATTCCCAGTCCTTTAAGAATCTCTGGATCCCTATATCGGTTAATGGATGCTTGATTAGCTCTCTAAGGACCGAATAGGGGATTGTTGCGATGTCTGCGCCGATAAGAGCTGCTTCAAGAACGTGAATCGGGTTTCTCACGCTTGCGACTATAATCTCAGTTTGAAAATTGTAATTCGCAAAGATCTTTTTTATGTCCCTTACAATGTTCATACCCCTGGTAGATATGTCATCGAGCCTTCCTATAAAAGGGCTCACGTAAGTTGCACCGGCTTTTGCTGCGATAAGGGCCTGAGTAGGATGGAAGATAAGCGTAACATTTGTCTTTATGCCTTTTTTCGATAAGTATTTTACTGCTTTCACTCCCTCTTCTGTCATTGGTATTTTTATGACAACGTTCGGGCCAAAAGATGCGAGTCTTTCCGCTTCTTCACACATTCCTTGGCTATTCTCTGATATCACTTCTAGGCTTACCGGTCCATCGACGATCGATAGAATCTCTCTGATTAACGCGAAAGGTTCCTTTTTTTCCTTTGCGATGAGGGTCGGGTTCGTGGTTACCCCATCTACAAGCCCCATCTCTATGCCTTTTTTTATTTCATCCACATTTGCAGTATCGATAAAGAATTTCATCGGCCCCTCCGTTTAACTAGAGTCTCTAAATGATACTGAAAGAAGGAGGAAGACTCAAGGCTTGTCGTGTACATGTAAGCTTCCTCCAAGCTATCTCCTTTTGCAAAACTTCCGTGTCCTTTTTCTACGACAGCTTTGCTTTTTTGCAACGAAAAGGCGATCCTTTCTGCTCTTTCTTCTTTGCTTAGCCCTTCAGTACTCAAAATATGAAAAGATCCTAAAATTAGTTTCCCCTCGTAATCACATGGATTCACTTCGATTTCTTCCGAGATAAGGGATAAAATGACTGCATAAGGCGGATGGGCATGTAGTATCGCTTTCGCATCTGTATTTTTGTAAATCGATAAATGGACAGAAATTTCGGAAGAGGCTATTTTCAGTACCTCCTCCGTTAACTTAACGAGAGGTACCCTTACTATGTCTTCTCTCTTTAGCCTTCCCAACATCGATTTCGTTCGAGTTATATAGATCTCCTCATCAACTAAGACGCTCATATTACCCGAGTGGGAGCCGACAAGACCTCTTAAGAAAAGGTCCCTTCCAATAGACCTCATCTCATTTATTATTCGCCTTTCTTTCTTCTCCATAAGACCTAAAAACTTTCCAAACCTTTGAGGTTTGAAAGATCTATCCTTTCGAGGAAACGAACCTTCTGGGATCTATCTATCCCCAAAAGGATATCCTTGAGTTTTTTGTTAAAAAGGGGATGGAGTAGGTCTTTTTCTATCTCCAGAAGGGGGATTATGGCGAACCTCCTTCTGTGGAGTTCAGGATGCGGGATTTTAAGATCATCGTCTTCAAGGATAAGATTCCCGAATAGGAGAATATCGATGTCTATGGTTCTGGGCCCCCATCTTGGACCTTCCTTCCTGCCCATCTCTTTCTCAATCTGTTTTATCTCGCAAAGCAAATCTTTAGGTGTTCCCAAATACTCGCCCAGTACTGCCATGTTCACAAAATCGTTCTGTGAATAGTAACCTACAGGAGATGTGATGTAAAGGGATGATACTTTACGTAAAGTAAAACCAGAAACTTTACTCAGCCTTCTTACGGCTTCCAAACATAGGCTACGCGAATCGCCTAAATTCGAACCTATGCCCAAATAGACTTTTTCTATGACGATTTTAGCTGTTCCTTCTCTTTTTCCTTTTCATCCTTGGGTGGGGTGATGTCTATTTCGTCCAATCCCTTCGTGGCCCTTTTGAAGTTCTTAATACTTTTGCCGATTGCAGAACCTATTTCGGGAAGTTTCCCCGCCCCAAAGATCAAAAGCACAATAACAAGGATAACTATGAGTTCTGGAAGGCCAAGTCCGAACATAGTTTCACTTTATCACCATTTACCCTTCCAGTCAATACGTTGATCCTTTAAATAGGAGAAAGCGTTTAGTATTATATTACCCATGAAAGGCAGGAAAAAAAGATGGCTCACCTTCTGGATCCTCGGAATACAGTATCTTCTGGCTTATTTCCAAAGGGTTTGTCCTGCTGTTTTAGCCCAGGAACTTATGGAAACTTTTAAAATCTCAGCCACCTCCATGGGCATGCTCTCTTCCACCTATTTTTACACCTACGGCCTTATGCAGGTGCCCTGCGGGTTTCTCAACGATTCATGGGGACCTAAAAAAACCCTCACACTCTTTGGGATCATAGCCGCCATCTCTACCATTATGTTTGGTCTATCAGACTCTTTCGAGATGGCTATCGTTTTTAGAACCCTTGTGGGTCTTGGGGTCTCCGTTGTCTTTGTAACTTCCATGAAGATCTTGACCGAATATTTTTTGCCCACCGAGATCGGTCGAGTCTCGGGAGTGCTTATGACCCTGGGCGGGCTTGGCTGGTTCTTGGCCACATTTCCCTTAGCCTACATTTTAGAGGAGATCGGGTTTAGAACGACTTTTGTTCTGCTTGGAGTGATCATTCTCTCTTTGACTTTACTTACCTTCTTAATAATCGAAGATTTTACGCAAAAAAGAGAAAGATCCGAATCTCAATCGCTAAGATCACTCTTTTCAGACCTAAAAATGATCCTGAGGGACCGGCATTTTATAGGTATCGCCTTTTGGTTCTTCATAAGAGGAGGTGCCCTCTTTGGATTTTTCGGTCTATGGGCTGGCCCCTATCTTATGGAGACGTACTCATTCACCGTTGTAGATTCGGGAAATATCCTCTCCATGATCGCTTTTGCCATGGTTACTATGGGTCCTGTGATGGGTCATATCTCTGATAAGATACTCAAGAGCAGAAAAAAAGTACTCGTTTATACGTCCATTCTTAACTCTCTTTCATGGCTCACCCTTCTTACTTTTTCAAAAAAGTTAGATGCCTTTTCACTGTTTCTCATCTTTTTCATTATGGGGACTACAGTAAGTTCCGTAGGTACCATTGCGGTAATCTCAATAAGAGAACGTTTTCCCTCCGAAATCTCTGGCGTATCGATGGGGACTATAAACATGTTCCCTTTTCTAGGTGGGGTAGTATTTCAACCCCTTTTGGGATACATTGTGGATATTTCGAAGAATTTCGGACGAACCCCGTTTGGTCCGTATGAGTGGGTGATCCTAGTTCTGTTTATAGGAAGTTTGCTTGCCCTCCTTAGTGTTTCACTGTGTGAGGAAACATTTAAGGACTAACGTTCCCCTCTATCTTCTTTCTCCTTTAGGGCCTTTAAGATCTTTTCCGGAGTTATAGGAAGGTCTCTTATCCTTACGCCTATTGCGTCGTATATGGCATTGGCTATTGCCGGTGCCGTTGGGACAAGCCCTGGTTCTCCGATCCCTTTTGCACCAAAAGGACCTTTTTTCTCATCGGTTTCAACTATTACAGTCTCTATGGGGACTACGTCTCTGGCTGTGAGTATCTTATAGTCGAGAAAATTTCCGTTCATGAGGTATCCGTTCTCATAGATTAGTCTCTCGGATAGGGCAAAACCTATACCCTGAAGGACGGCCCCATATATCTGCCCTTCAAGCAAAAGTGGATTTATCGCACGCCCAACGTCATGGGCAGCTACGTACTTTAAAATTTTAACCTTACCAGTTTCTGTATCCACTTCCACTTCGACACCATGAGTCCCGTAAGAATAGGCTGAAGAGAGGTTCCCTCTGAACTCTTTATCGTAGTTTTCATTTTCAGGATCGTAGAAGTGTTCGGCCATAAGAATTGAACCCCCAGTCGTAAAATGCGCCCTCCTTAGTGCTTTGGCCAGTGGAATACTTTTTTTGGGATCTGTTTTTGAAAAACCTACGCCGTTTTTTATTTCGACATCCTCCGGTGGAATCTCTAAGAGATTCGATATAATCTCCACTAGCTTTAACTTTATCTTTCGTGCTGCGTAAAGGGCTGAATTTCCAGCAACAAAGGTGGTTCTACTCGCATGCACGCCCACATCCCACGGACACACATCTGTATCATTGTGGATAACGTTCACATCTTCCACAGAAACCCCAAGTTCTTCAGCCACAATCTGGGCGATAACCGTATCCGCACCTTGACCAATGTCACTTGCCCCTGTGAAAACGTCGACCTTTCCGAAATCGTCCATTTTGATTATGGTTCCACAACCGTCAGACTTGTAAACTCTTGCTCCGCCTCCCACGTGAATAAGTGAAGCCATCCCGACTCCTCTTCTATTTTTACCTTTCTTCCTTCTTTCGTGCCAGTTCAGCCTCTTTGCCACCTCTTCTATACATTCCCTTAGTCCGCATGTTGTGACTTTAAAACCTTGTGGGGTTATCTCTCCCGGTTCGTTGGCATTTATCCTTCTTATGTCGAGCGGGTCTATATTCGCCACTTCTGCCAGATGGTCTAAAGAAGACTCGATAGCAAAAGTGGCTTGTGGATTTCCGTAACCTCTCATTGCCTGACAGTAAGTGTTATTCGTGTAGACGCACTTTGCCGTGTACTTCACGTTAGGAACTTTATAGAGAGAAGAGATAGGCATCATCATAACCGATGGGGTTGTTGCTCCCCAAGAAGTGTAAGCTCCGTTGTCGAGGATCATCTCCACTTCCCTGAAAGTAAGTCTACCTTCCTTAGTACATCCTTGAGATATCCTAGTTACAGTACATTGCCTGGGTGAGGTTGCAAAAAACTCTTCATCTCTCGAAAATACTATCTTTACAGGTTTTCTAGTCTTTAGGGCGAGAAGGATAGCTATATACTCATATGGGTAAGTATCGAGCTTACTTCCAAACCCGCCACCTATGGTTACCTGGATGATTCTCACCCTTTTGTTTTTGAGTCCAAATGCTAAAAGGGCTTCAAGGAACTGGTTCTGGGCCAAAGAAGGTATCTGAGTATTACTGTACATCGTTAAATTGTTATTAACATCAAAATAGGCAACACAACCACTTGTGGCCAGACAGCAGTGGGTCACCCACTGAGTAGTAAAAGTATCCTCCACAACGTACGCTGACTCCATCTTTGCTCTTTCCACATCTCCGCAGACGAGCTTCCAAGGAAGATTAAGCACATTAGAACCAAACTCCTCATGGAGGATTGGCGCATCCTCCCTTATAGCGTAAAAGGGATCAAATACAGGATTTAGAACCTCGTATTCCACATCTATAAGGCTTAAAGCCTCTTCTGCCACATCTGGATCAGTGGCACATACCGCCGCGATCTCATCCCTCGTCGATAGAACTTTGTTACCTTTAAGAGGGGGGTTGTCCCTCATAAAACCTATCCTGAAACCAGGTGGAAAGTCTTTTGCCGTAATCACCGCTTTCACGCCAGGAAGCCTTTCAGCCTTCGAAGTATCTATGTTCAGGATCCTGGCATGGGGGTACTTGCTGTAAAGGATCTTTCCATGAAGCATGCCTGGAAGTTCGACATCGTCTATGTAAATCGCCTGACCAGTGACTTTAAATGGCGCATCTTTTTTTGGTATTTTTTGGCCCACAAAGTTAAAATTCATATTTCCCCCCTTTTACGGCCTTTATAGCATCGATTATCTTTACGTATCCTGTACACCTGCAAAGATTCCCCTCTATTGCTTCCTTTATGTCCTCTTCGTCATATTCTCTCTTTTCTTCATAAAGCGCATAGGCTGACATCACCATCCCTGGGGTACAGAACCCGCACTGGATTGCACCCTCTTCGATGAACGCTTTTTGTATTGGATGGAGCTTCCCGTTCTTCGACACCCCCTCAATCGTTATTACTTTTTTTCCTTCCAACTCCATAACAGGGTAAAGGCAAGAGTTTACGGCCAAACCGTCAACTACTACCGTACATGCTCCACATTCCCCGTATCCGCATCCTTCCTTTGTGCCTTTGAGTTTTAAAATGTTCCGAAGGAGGTATAAAAGGCTCCAGTATGGCTCAACTTCGACAGTTATGTTTTCTCCGTTCAGGTTGAATTCTATTTTCTTTTTCATGTAAGCTCCTTTTCGTAAGTTTAGTTTTTTATTCCAAACCGAGTCCCCTTTTAACTGAGAGGAGAAGAGTTCTTCTCGTTAAAACTTTAATCATCTCCCTTCTATATTCGGCTTCACCTCTTATCGTATCCCTGGGCCTAGCGACTGAGGATGCAATCTCACTTGCCTCATATATTTTGTCTCTGTCCAAAACTTTCCCCAATAGATAAGTTTCCGCTTCCTTAGCCCTTAGGGGGGTCGGAGCCGCAACTCCCATGGCTATTCTCGCTTGTTTTACTTTGATTCCTAAATTAGCAATCTTCTCTTCCATGTCTTTTAAATCGCTATTTGCAATCGTCTCTTTCACTTTTAAAATATCCTCTTCCAAATCAAAGGTGAGTCTTGATGCAACACTTACTATTGCAAGATCCATAGCCTCCCGTCTTGTGAGCTTTATGTATGCCGATCCGGAATATTTGGGAAGATAACAAAGCTCAAAAAATGTCACGATTTCGTCTTCTTCTTTAGATACCATTCCCGGACCGAGAAAGAATTCGTCCAAAGAGAGTTTTCTTTCGCCTTTCTTTCCGTAGATTCCTACTACGCAATCGAAGACCAAAAGTGGACAAGCCGTATCGGCGGAAGGTGCAGCATTACAGATGTTTCCGCCTATTGTAGCTACGTTCCTTATCTGCTTTGAGCCGAGCCTTTTTACCGCGTCGTGTAGCGCCGTGTAATGCCTTTTTATGTCTTCATTTTTGAGTATCTCTTCATGGGTCACACAACTTCCTATTCTTATTCCACCGTTTTTCTCTATAATTTTTAAAGCCTCAATGTTCCTTAAAGAGATGAGATTGTCGGGCGCTATCTTCTTCCTTTTGATGTCTACAAAGACATCCGTCCCACCGGCTACGTATTTACAGTTTTTAAGACTGGCGAAAAGATTCAAAGCCTCATCCAAGGTCTTTGGCAAATGGTAGTCGAATTTTTTCACATCTTCCTCCTTATTGTTCACTCCCTATTGTCAAACACCCTTTTTGTCTTCCTTTCTGATCTTGGAAGGCTTCCATAATCAACGATTTCGATATCACAACTCACCATGATCTCACTCTTTATTCTTTCTCCTATAACCTGTTTTATCCTTTCATCAAGATCAGACCTTTGATGTAGCTCTTTTGCCCTTTCCACCCTAAGGGTCATGTAGTCCTTTCCATCTTCTTTTCTTATTAGGTGTACCTGATACTCGCTTCCCACCTCAGGGATCTTCGAAAGAATCTCATCAATATGGCTGGGATAGATGTTTACTCCTCTAAATATGAACATGTCGTCCGATCTTCCAAGGATTCTGTCGTGCATTGGCATGAGACTCCCACACGGGCACTTCTCAGGTATAAATCTTGTCAAATCCCTCGTTCTATAGCGGATTAAAGGAACAGCCTCTTTCCAAAGGGTCGTTACAACCATCTCTCCAACTTCTCCGGGTTCCACCGGTTCCAATGTTTCGGGATTTAGGATCTCTAAGATGTAGTAATCTGCCCAGTAGTGGATCCCTTTGTGGTATTTGCAGTCAAGCCCTGTACCGGGTCCGTAAAGTTCCGTCATTCCAGGAATATCGTAGAGTTCGTCCAAAGGAACCCCGGAAAGTTCTGATATCTTCCTTCTCATGGCATCACTCGATCTCTCAGAACCAAAGATAATTTTTTTCAGTTTTATCTTTCCCCTAAGGTTCCTTTTGTCTATCTCTTCCGCCATAAGGAGCGCCATGGACGCTGTGCAGCACAAAACTGTACTTCCGAAGTCTTCCAGGAATTGGCATTGCATGTCAATATTTCCAGGCCCAATAGGTATACTCATAGCACCGAATCTCTCACACCCATTCTGAAAACCCCATCCTGCTGTCCAGACCCCGTACCCAACGGCTATTTGGATCCTATCTTCCTTTGTGCAACCAGCATAAGCGTAACACCTAGCAAACATGTCAGCCCAGTCCTCAACATCCTTTCTCGTATAGCATATTACCTTCCTTTTGCCCGTCGTTCCAGAAGATGCGTGGATCCTTATCACTTTTTCCATTGGAACACAAAGGAGTGGAAAAGGATATCCTTCTTGTAAATCTTTCGTAGTTGTAAATGGGAGACGCTTTAAGTCATCTAGGCTTTTTATGTCCTCTGGTCTTACTTTGGCTTCGTCAAACTTCTTCTTATATGCTGGAGATCCGTAATAGGCGTGATTCACGGTCCACTTAAGTCCCTTAAGTTGCAACTGCCGAAGTTCCTCTTCGCTTTTGACTTTTGTGTCAAAGGGTCTCTCCATGCGGACCTCCATCAGTTGTTTTTTTCTTTCTCAGCTCTTTGGTTCTCTCCCAGTCGATTTGAAGGGTTTCCGGATCTATGTATACTCCATAGTCATCACGAGCACTCTCCAAACTAACGTAACCTTCTATAACATCGTTCAGTACGAGCTCACAATCCCTCTCAAAGGGATCTCCATAGCCTCCCCCTCCCGGTGCATCGATAATCACAACGTCTCCTGGATTGAGCCGGGTAAGCCCGTAGGGATTTCCTTCCTTTCCGTTTACAAGAAATGCACCCTTTCTTCCTGGTTTGCCCCCAAAAAGCCCTTCAGGAGGATACACGTATCTTCCTGCCTGAATTCCAAGATTGACAGGCGGCAAAGGTGCATATTCGTCATCGGGAACTCTAAAAACTTCCCTTTTTCCAAGCCCGCCCCTTGATCTTCCGGGACCGCCCGAATCAGTGATCAGCTCGCGTTTTTCAACTATGATGGGAGTGTCGTTTTCGAAAATTTCAACAGGAGTATTCGCCCCATTCGCCGGAAATATGAAAACGTGTTTGCCATCGCTTTTTGCACTTGCCCCCATACCTCCGCCTCTTATAATAACCGAGTGCCATGGTGTCCCGTCCCTCCTTCTGCCGTAGAATACGTTCATGGCGGCGGGTGTCCCACCCGAACCTGCAATCACCCTATCCGGCAGAACTTCAGCAAAGGCTCTGTAGATTATCTCTGTTAGAAAGTGCCCTATTTGCATCCTTGCCGCGCAGGCAGCTGGAAATTTACAGTTGACTACAGACCCGTAGGGGGCATAGAGTTTTATCGGTCTTGCACATCCTTCGTTATTCGGGATATCCGGAGCAAACATGCTCTTTATTGCCATGAAAACGTATGCATACGTGAAATTGTACACAACATTCCCACCCCAATCGACCTGTGGTGAGGAACCATCGAGATCAACTATGATATCTGTACCTGAAATCTCAACCTTTGCTTTAATTATCACATCCTCTTTTCCTTTCGGTTGTTCTATCCTTCCCTCCGAAAAATACACTCCATCAGGGATCTTTCCTATCTCCTCCCTTATACTTTTTTCGGTGATCGTGATTATCTCCTCTGCCAGATCATCCAAAGTATCAAGTCCTGTCTCCTCAAGCATCTGTTTTATCTTTTCCGCACATACGTGATTTGCCGCTATCTGTGACCTTATATCCCCTATAACCTCTTCAGGTGTTCTCACATTCCACCGGATGATGTCCATTATTGCCCGGTTCAAAACCCCTCTTTCGTATAGCTTTACGGGAGGTATAAAGAGTCCTTCTTCAAAAACGTCGTGGTTATCGGAGGAGACTCTACCTCCTATGTCGGAGTGATGGAATACGCAAGCCGTATATGCTACAAGCCTATCCTTAAAGTATATGGGGCTTAAAACGCAAACATCGTTTAGGTGGCCAGCGAGAATCCACGGATCGTTCGTGATAATTACGTCTCCGGGCTCAAAATAACCTTCCGGGAAACTGTTTATTAGTTTTTTTATCCCCAGGGCCATTGCCCCCGATTGTCCTGGAGTTGCAAAAGTTCCTTGGGCGAGTTCTCTTCCAAATCGATCTGTGAACATACACGTGTAATCGTGGGCATCCCTCAAAAGGCTAGAAAAGGCTGTCCTCGCAACTGCCGAGTCCGCCTCATCCACAATCGATATGAGCCTTCGCCAGAGGATCTCTATAGTGATCGGGTCAAATCCATCACCCATACTGTCAGCCCCTTATCTCTATCCAGACGAAACCATACTCGTCCACCGTAATCTCTGTGTCCTCTCCTGCAACAATAGTCGATTCTCTTTCTTCTATTATCGCCGGACCAAAAAATTTTGAGCCAGGAGGTAACTTATACCTGTCATAAACGGTAAACTGTATGAAGTCTTTAACGATCGAAGAAAAAGCTAATCTTTTGCCCTTTATGGCAGATTCTACGCTTTGTCCGTCGGTTCTTTGGAGCTTCGAAAGTTTAAGGAGTTTTATAGGCAACTCAGCTCTTACCTTAAAATTTATAAACTCGATCTCCGATTCGGGGTACGTTCTTCCGTAAAGTCTTTGGTACTCTTCGTCAAACATCCTTCTTATCTCTTCCTTTGTGAATGTGTAAAATGGCTTTGAAGGAACTGGAATCGATATCTCAGAGCCCTGTCCTACAAACCTCATATCCACAGATCTTATAAAGCGGACAGGTTCTTGAGAGTACTCTCCCTTTAACGTTGATTCCGCCTCTTTTTCAAGTTTTCTTAAAGTTTCCTCTATGGCGTACAAATCGGCCTTGCCCAAAGATACTTTATGGCTAATTAATGTGTCGAAGGCCCTGGGAGCAGTAAAAAACCCCATGGCCGAGCCACAACCCGCATTTGGAGGCACCATGATCCTTTTCGCTCCGAGTTTCTTTGCAAGCCCGTAAGCGTGGACGGGGCCTGCACCGCCGAATGCGGCAATTGTAACTATCTTTGGATTTCCCCCTTTCTCTGCTATATGGGTTTTTGCAGCAGCAGCCATCGTTTCGTTTATAAGATCATGTATTCCCCATATCGCCTTTTTTAAACTCACACCCAAAGGCTTCGCTATCTTTTCTTCTATCCCTTTTTCTGCCTTCTTCCTATTTAGCCTCATTTCGCCACCCAAAAAATAGTTCTCATCTAGATATCCAAGGAGTAGATCGGCATCTGTCACACAGGGCTCTTCCCCTCCCCTATCGTAACAGATGGGCCCGGGGTCTGCTCCAGCACTCTCCGGCCCTACTTGCAAAGTACCCATACGGCTGATCTTAGCGATACTTCCCCCACCGGCCCCTATCTCCATGAGATCCACAACAGGTACTTGGATAGTAAGTCCACTCCCTTTCATGAACCTTTGAACCCTTCCCACTTCAAAAGTGGGAACGACCCCTGCCTCACCCTTCTGGATTAGACATGATTTTGCGGTAGTGCCTCCCATATCGAAGCAGAACATTTCGGAAATGTTAAAGTGTCTGCCGTAATACTGAGCCGCGATAACTGCTGCTACTGGACCGGATTCTATTATCCTTACCGGAAACTCCTTCGCTATCTCTACGGAGGTTATTCCTCCGCTACTTAGCATTATAAAGAGTCTACCTTTAAAACCAAGTCTAGAGAGTCTTTCTTTGAGGTTCGATAAGTACTTTTCCGTTAACGGTTTGACGTAGGCATTAGTTACGGTTGTGCTTGTCCTTTCGTATTCCCTTATCTGGGGAAGGACTTTGTAAGAGATGGAAGTGGAAACCCAGGGTGCCTCCTCTTTTATTATTTCCTCTATCATCTTTTCGTGTACGGGATTTTCGAAGGAGTTCAAAAGGCAGACAGCTATTGATTCAACACCCATACTTACGAGCTTTCGTACTACCTCCCTCGCTTCTTTAACATCAAGGGGTTTGAGGATGGAACCGTCACTCCTTATTCTCTCGTCTAGTTCCATCCGGAGCCGCCTTGGCACAAGGGGTTTTGGGAATTCGGCAAAGATATCGTATGGAGCGTATCTTATCTCCCTTCCTATCTCTAGTACGTCTCTAAAGCCTTTTGTCGTTATAAGACCGGTCTTTGCCCCCTTTCTTTCTATTATTGAGTTTATAACGAGTGTTGTTCCGTGTATGAACTCTTTAAGCTCAGAGATAAATCCTGGAACTTTTTTCGAAAGTATCCTTATGCCTTCCTCTACGGCGAGAGATGGGTCTTTCGGTGTAGTTAAGCATTTTGCGGTAAAGATTTCGCCTGTTACATCATCTAATAGCACGAAGTCTGTGAAAGTACCTCCTATATCACATCCAAGCCTAAAACTTCTCTCCACCTGCAATCCTCCAGCAAATTAAACCTAAAATATGGATGGTTCCTGGAACTCTCCAAAGATCTCCCTGAACACTGAAGTCATCTCTCCAAGGGTGCAATACGCTTTGCAACATTCCAGAAGATAAGGCATCACGTTTTTTCCGCTTCTTGTTGCACTCTCAAGCTCTTTTAACGTCTTTGCCACTTCTTTTTGGGACCTTGTCCTCTTTATCTCTTTTAAGCTTTCTATCTGGATTCTTGCAGATTCTTCGTTATACTCGTGGAGCTCCACTTCTTTAGGCTCTCCCTCAACGTATATGTTAACACCCACTTTTAAAAGCTCACCCCTTTCTATGCCTTTTTCGATTTCGTAAGCTTGCCTTGCAAGCATCCTCTGGATAAACCCATCGGATATGGCTTTTATTATGCCACCATACTTTTCTATCTTCTCCATCTCCTCTAAGATCTTCTCCTCCATCTGCTTAGTTAGGGTCTCAATAAAATAGCTTCCTGCAAGGGGATCAACCGTATCCCTCAATCCAACTTCATCCATAAGTATCTGGAGCGTCCTTAAAGATATAAGGGCTGAATGGGGTGTTGGTATGGTATAGGCCTCATCGTAACTACAAAGGGCGGTTGTTTGGGCTCCGGAAAGGGCAGCAACAAGTGCGTAGTACGCCCCTCTTACGATATTATTTTCGGGCTGTGCCTTTGTGAGACCGTAACCTCCTCCTCCAAATATCCCCCTGAGAAAGAGGTTCCTTTCTTTCTTCACATTGTACCTTTCCTTTAAAAGTTTTGCCCAAAGCTTTCTCGCAGCCCTGAACTTTGCTATCTGCTCCCACATGTTTCCGAAGACGTTGAAATTGAAGGTAAAACCACCAACAAATTCGTCAGGCTCATAACCCCTTTCCTTCACGTTATCTATATAGGCAAAGGCTATCAAAAAAGCGTATGCTATCTCTTGGGCTGGTGTTGCCCCTGACTCCCTTATGTGGTAACCGCAGACACTTACGGGATTAGTCTTTGGCATAGCCTTAATACAGTACTCGATCACATCCCCTGTAAGTCTTACCCCATGCTCCACAGGGAATATCCAGGCACCTCGTCCTATCATCTCCTTTAGGATATCGTTCTGTGGAGTTGCTGAAACTGTTTTAGGATCGTATCCGTACTTCTCTGCCACCGTTTGAAACATGGCAAGTATAATTGAGGCAACGGCATTTATTGTGAGCCCCACACCTATTCTGTCAAGTTCAATCCCATCAAAGGCGATCTCAAAGTCCCTTATTGTGTCTACTGCCATTCCGACCCTTCCAACTTCACCCTCCGCCATAGGATCGTCTGAGTCGTACCCCATCTGCGTCGGTAGATCAAAAGCCACATTCAATCCCGTCTGGCCATGCGCAATCATGAACTTGAATCTCTCATTTGTTTCTTTTGGTGTACCGAATCCGGTATATTGTCTTGTCGTCCAGGCCCTCGACCTGTAACCCAAAGCATGGATACCCCTTGTAAACGGAAACTTACCTGGGTCGTTTAGATCCTCTTCGTATGAAAACCCGATCTCTTCCAAATCCTTCGGAGTATAGACAGGTTTTACATGAATTCCGGACTCGTAAATGACATCCAGGATCTGATCCTTGTCGTCCTTTATGTATCTCGCGGTTGACATCCAGTTCCTCCTACTTATTCACTGAGGCTTTTATCGCTTTCACTATCTCCTCGAGGGGGGTTCCCCCTGGGAAGACTCCTGTAACCCCCATTTCTTTCAATTTCGGTATGTCCTTTGACGGGATCACTCCACCCACGAATACTTTTTTGTCCTCAATACCCAATTCCTTTAGCTTTTCCATGAGTTTCCTTGTAAGGGGAATATGGGCACCACTCATTATCGAAAGTCCTATTACGTCAACATCTTCCTGGATAGCCATACTTACTATCTGATCTATCGTTTTATGTAATCCCGAATAGACAACCTCCATCCCCGCCTCTTTTAAGGCAAGCGCCACGACTTTAGCACCCCGATCGTGACCATCTAGGCCAGGCTTTGCTATAAGTACCTTTATCATCCACTCCTCCCGCTTCTATTTACGGGATCTTCCGTCTCCTACAAGAATGGAGACTATCATTCGGGAAATAGAATAGGGATCCTTCCTTCTCTTTTGAACATCTTCAATGAGCCTTACACATTCCGGATCCTTTTCTATTAATTTTTCTACACTCTTTGTAAGTTCTTCCTTTGCAAATGCAAGAACGAGAGCCTTTGTCTTTTCTATTCCATCCTCTTTTAACGTCTCTCTCTTTTTTTCGAGAATTTTTATGAGTCTTTCTATCCCTTCACCCGTTTTACCAATCACTTTAATAACCGACATCTGGCTATCTTTTTTTATACTTTCGAGATAGGCAAGCAAATCCTTGGCCTTTTCCTCCGCACCCGGAAGGTCCATTTTGTTCATCACAACAATATCCCCGATGTCCAAAAGTCCCGCTTTCATCAGCTGAATCTCATCGCCAAAATCTGGGGTTAGCACGGTAATTACAACATCCGACACATAGGAGATGCCAAGTTCGGTTTGGCCAACACCTACGCTTTCCACTATGATTATTTCTTTGCCCAAGGCTTCAAGCACAAGCTCAGCTCCCAGTGCGGCCTTCGATATCCCTCCCGAGAATCCCCTGTGAGCCATAGACCTTATGAAAATCCCCTCTATCTTTTCCGCGTTTTTGAACCTGAGCCTGTCTCCGAAAAATGCTCCCTTCGATTTTATGCTAGTCGGATCTATGGCAATGACTCCTATTTTTTTCCCCATCTGCCCATAGGCCAAGGCTATTTTGTCCACTATTGTGCTCTTTCCGGCACCTGTTGACCCTGTAACACCTATCCGAAAGGCCTTCCCTGTCTTCGGGTAAAGGTATGAGACAACTTGAAAACCCTTTTCGTCTCCATTCTCGATAAGGGAGATAACACGCGAGGCTACTCTTTCATCACCAGAGAGTATCCTATTCGCAAGTTCATCAGCACTTACGTTCTTCATCCTTTAACCCTTTTTTGTCTCTTCCTTTAGTGCCTTCTTTACGAGTTTTTTGCCCCTAATTATGTGCTTTCTTATAAGAGACTCCACCTTCTTTGCGCTTCCCGTCTTCATAAGCTCTATCATTTCCCTGTGGTCTTTAAGTGAGATCTCTACTAGGGGTCTGTGTCGAAAAATGACTACACGGAACCTGTAGATGAAGTCCTTAAGGTCATTTATGATCCTATATAGTAGTTTGCTTTTTGAAGCCCTGTAAAGCCTGTCGTGAAACTCCGTGTTAAGCTTAACTAAAGCTTCAAAGTCGTTTTTTCTTAGAGACTCCTCCCCCTTTTTTACGATCTCTTCAAGGGAAGTCAGCTCTTCTTGAGTTATTCTTTTTGTTGCAAGATAGCCCGCATATCCTTCGAGAATGCTCCTTATTTCAAATACCTCCTCTATGTCATCGTCCGAAATGGAGCTTACAGCAAAACCGCCTTTCGGAAGCCTATAAATTAAACCCTCTTTTTCAAGCTTTTGGATCGCCTCTCTTACTGGAGTTCTGCTCGTACCAAGCTGGTCTGCAAGTTTTTCCTCAATGAGTCTTTTGTGAGCTTCAAAAGTGCCATCTAAAATGCTCTCTTTAAGTTTTTTATACACTTGTTCTCTTAACGATTTCCCTTTTCTGAGTTTTAGCCTAGCCTCTTCAGGCTGCATACTAAACCTCAAATTATTTTTTTTGCCCTAAGTTCCTCTATGTAAGACTTAGGATAGCCAAGGGTCTCGCAGTAGATCTTTTCGTTATGTTCTCCGAAACGTGGAGGAAATTTAACTTTCTTTCCCTTCATTTTTACGTAATCTGTCGTATAGGGTAGTGGGGCCAAATAGATAGTAAGCCCCGTCTTTTCATCACAAGCTTCGAGAATCTCTCCTTTAACGTAGGGATCTTCTATGACCTCTTCAATTGTATTCACCTTAGATATCGGAATAGTAGCTTCAGTGAATAATTTTATCAGCTCTTCAGTCGTGTAAGTCTTTGTTATCTCCTCGATTTTGGCATTCAGATTCTTCACATCCTTTATTCTCCCCTCATTCCTTTCGTATTCTGGTTTTGCAAGTACTTCAAAACCGGGGATCTTTAACATTCTTTCCCACTGAAGATCGTTACCCACCGCTATGTAAACGTAACCGTCCATCGTTTTGTACACACTTACAGGAGCGAAAAACTCGTGCGTATTTCCCCTTCTCGTTATCTTTCTGTTGAAGGATTTTGTTAAGGTTATTGGAACTGTAAGCCAAGAAACTGTGCTCTGAAACATAGAAACATCTATTCTTGCGCCCTCCTTTGTTAATGCCCTCCTATACAGGGCCTTCATAATCAGACCGTAAGCATGCTCACTCGCACCCATATCTGGCAAAGGAATTCCTAAAACATATGGGGGACCGTCTTTCTCTCCTGTGAGCTCCATAAGCCCACCCCTCGCCTGAAGGATTGGGTCGTATGCGGGTTCGTTACTCTCCGGTCCAAACCCAGTAAGGCCAACCCAAATTATGTCTTCCTTTATCGCCTTTATTGACTCGTAGTCGATACCCAGTTTCTTGTAATTTCTGGGAAGCTGATTCGTCAAAAAAATGTCGACGTTGAGTTTCTTTATGAGGTTTTTAAATATTTCCTGCCCTTCGGGGACCGAAAGATCGAGTGTGATGCATTCCTTATTGCAGTTGATAGGCAAAAAGTAAGTATACATCCGGTCTTCGCCTAAGACGTTATCGCCTACTCTCCTATTTGGATCACCGTATATGGGATGTTCTATCCTTATAACCCTCGCACCATCCATTGCGAGCCTGTAAGTCAAATAGGGAAGAACGGTGGCCTGCTCTAACGAGAGAACAGTAAGTCTGCTGAAGAGTTCATAAAATTCCATTTAATCCCCCTTAATCTGTATACAATTTTCCATCACTATATACCCACACCGGTCCCATGTCAAGAGATTTGTATACAATTTCAGCCCCTCGCCACGGTAGTGGATCCGGTAGAATACGGTTTGAGGATACGGGTTTTTACGGATTGAAGTGGAATCTTAAAAGGCTATCATATTCTCGATGGTAAAAAGAGTGCATAGTATTGAAGACAGAACGCTCATCCCTCCCTGTCAGGATGCTTGTCCGCTAGATCAGGACATAAGGGAGTACGTGGATCTAATAGCACAGGGAAGGATAATGGAGGCTTTAAGGGTGATAAGGGATAAAAATCCTTTCCCTTCCATTTGCGCATTTGTGTGTCCTCACAAATGTGAAGAAAAATGTCGAAGAAGGTGGATCGATAAACCCATAGCGATAAGGGCTCTAAAGAGGTTCGCCGTTGAATTCGGTGGTGACCGGATGGTGAGGGAAAAAGTGGAAGACAAATATCAGGAGAGGATAGCGATAGTAGGCTCAGGTCCGGCGGGCCTTTCCTGTGCTTACTACCTCAGGATCCTCGGTTACCCTGTCACGATCTTTGAAGCTTTAAGCGAGCCAGGAGGAATGTTAAGGGTTGGTATACCAGAATTTAGGCTCCCTAAAAAGATGCTCGATCTGGAGATCGAAAGACTTACCCAGATGGGCATAGAGATAAGGGTGAACACTCCTGTAACCTCCTTGGATCTCCTTTTTGAAAAAGGTTACAAAGCCATTTTCGTGACCGTAGGTGCCCACCAAGGAAGAAAGCTTGGAATAGAAGGAGAGGATACCGATGGCGTAGTAGATGGCATATCCTTTCTAAGGGAGATAAATTTGGGTCTTAAAATGAAGGTAAAAGAACGTGTAACTGTTGTCGGTGGGGGAGGAGTTGCCGCGGACTGCGCTTTGGCTGCCATAAGACTTGGAGCAAAAAGAGTCGATATCGTATGTCTCGAAAGAAAAGAAGAGATGCCTGCTGGAAAAGACGAGATAAAACTGTGTGAGGACGAGGGAGTCATAATCCACCCGGGTTTTGGGGTAAAAGCTGTGATCACAGAAGAACGAAGCGTAAAGGGTCTCAAACTTATAAGATGCCTCTCTGTATTTGACGAACAGAAAAGGTTCAATCCCAAGTTCGACGAATCGGAGACTTATTTTCATGAGACCGATATGGTTATCTTTGCCATTGGCCAGATGCCAAAGATCCCAGAAGATTTTCATCTCCATGTGGAAAGGGGGACTATAAAAGTTGATCCTGTAACACTTACAACCAGTAGAGAGGGTGTTTTTGCCGGAGGAGATGCTGTCACCGGTCCAGCATCAGTTGTAGAAGCACTAGCCACAGGAAAGAAAGCGGCAAAAAGAATAGATGACTATCTCCGGATGAGATACCCCCTTGAGGACAAAAAAAAGAAGGAGAAAGTGCGGGACGAGATGAATCCGAGGACCGTTGAGATGATAAGGAAAATATCGAGGATCGAGCCCCCTCTTAAGCCAAAGGAGGAAAGGATAGAGAGATTCGAACCATTTGAGCTCGTCTACGACTGGAAAAGCGCTTTTTTGGAAGCAAAAAGATGCTTAAGGTGCGGTATTGGCGCAGAAATTCTCCATAAGGAAAAGTGCGCAAGCTGTCTTAGATGTGTGAGAGTGTGTCCTTATAGTAGTCCATTTGTGGACGAAAAAGGGGACGTCGAAATACCCGCCTCCGAGTGCGTCGCTTGTGGCATTTGCGTAAGCGAATGTCCCGCAAAAGCGATCTTCCTTCGTAAACCGTCAGATAGGCGTCAGATAGAACTCGAGTTACTTTATCTTTCATCCCGTCCAACAAGAGAAAAAAGTTTTTACATCGTTGGATTTGTGTGCCAGTACGGTCTCTTTGGAGAGGGCAGTTTGGCACGATTTTTTAGCATTCCGAAGACAGGGGTACATATAGTTCCGGTTCTATGCATCGGGAAACTGGAAACTGAGCACATAGTAGAGGCCTTTGAGCTTAATGCCCAGGGCGTATTTATTGCGGCCTGTGGGGAAGAGAGATGTGCAAGACAGAATACAGAAATGTTCGCGAAACTTAAAGCTGAAAGGGCAAAAGAGATTATACAGGGTCTGGGGTTAGAACCGGAAAGAATAAGGCTATTTAGTGGGTCGGAAAAAGATGTGGGAAAAACCCTGGACGATTTTATAGAAGTTGTAAGCAAGATAATCCTTAAACGAACATTGACGGGGGAAAGATGATAGTTGCAACAAGAAAACCGATCGAAGAAATAATAGGGTTTTTGGCCCCGTACGATAGTATTTTGATACTCGGTTGCGGAACGTGCGTTACGGTATGTAACAGTGGAGGAGAGAGGGAGGTTGCACTCATACACTCCGCACTGAGAGTCGCTCAAACAAAGGGTCTTCTGGATGGGAAAAGATTCCACGAGTATACGGTAAAAAGGCAGTGTGATAATGAATTCCTCGAGGCTATAAAAGGCAAATCTTATGAAGTCGATGCAATTCTTACACTCGCATGCGGAGTGGGTGTTCAGGTTTTGGCCGAGTTTTTTCCACACGTTGTCTGTATTCCAGGTCTGAACACCCTTTTTATGGGCTCTTCTTCTAAACTTGGCATCTGGGATGAGCGATGCGCAGGCTGCGGTGATTGCAGACTTTATGAAACAGGTGGGATATGTCCCATAACGAGATGCGCGAAGGGGATATTGAATGGGCCATGTGGTGGATCAAAAGATGGAAAGTGCGAGGTGGATAGAGAGATGGACTGCGGATGGATAATGATCTACGAGAGGTTACTGAAGTTAGGCAGAGTCCAAACTTTGAGAACTTACGTACCTCCAAGGGAATATAGTCTAAAGAAAAAGCCGAAACGGGTTATGATAGCTTGAAGACAGCTTATGGCGATCTCTTTATTTGAAGAAAAATTGAACTCAAAGAAGTTCGTTGTCACAGCCGAGGTTGGTCCACCAAAAGGCAGCGATCTTTCCCACACAAAAAAGATCATTGAACTGCTCAAAGACAGGGTCGACGCTTTAAATGTCACCGACCATCAAAGTTCTGTGATGAGGTATCCATCCTTAGGAGTATGTCTACTTATAAAGGAGATGGGCGGAGAGCCAATCCTTCAGATGACTTGCAGGGACAGAAATAGGATTGCCCTCCAAGCCGACCTTCTTTTCGCATACTCTAGGGGAATTAAAAACGTTCTCTGTCTTACGGGTGATGCGGTGGAGATTGGGGATCACAAAGATGCGAAGCCTGTTTTTGACCTCGATTCCGTGCAGCTTATACGGACGATAAAGACCCTTGAGAGTGGCTACGATCTTTCCGGGTCCAAGCTCTCTGGAAAGGTCGAGTTTTTTATTGGTGCCTCCTGTAATCCAGAAGCGGACCCCATTGAGCCGCAACTTTTCAAGTTCGAAAAGAAGGTCGAATCGGGAGCTCGTTTCTTTCAAACTCAAGGTATATACGATGTTTCGTCATTAAGAAAGTTCATGCAGTATGCTAGACAATTTCCGGTAAAGATATTAGCGGGCATAATTGTGCTTTTTTCCTACAAGATGGCTCTTTACATGAATGAGAACGTCCCGGGAATACGGGTACCATCAGAAGTACTTGAGGAATTAAGGGGTTTAGATAGGCAAGCCGCCGAAAAAAAAGGAATAGAGATAGCATCTCGTACCATCCGGAAGATAAAGGAAGAAAACCTCTGCCAAGGAATTCACATAATGGCCATCGGAAGAGAACACATAATACCGGAAGTTTTGGAGGCTTCCGGATTATAGAAAAGGAGGACTTATGGAAAACAAAAAAAAGATAATGATCGTAGACGACGAAAAAGAGTTTTTGGATGCGTTTAAAAGGACACTTGAGGCAAATGGCTTTTCCGTTGTCACTGCCTTCCACAAACATGAGGCCGAAAAGAAACTTACACAGGATAAACCAGATTTCATAATACTTGGCACGTTAACTCCAAGAGGTGACGCCTTTCACCTTCACCGCTTCATAAGGGAACATCCTAGGTTTAAGGATGTCCCTCTCATTGTGATAGATGCTCCTTTAGAAAAAAGACTTACGGAAGGGTGGAGCATGGACGAGGGAGTGCAAATGGACGCTGATGACTATGTGACAAAACCGATTGAACCTTCTGCTCTCATTCCCAGGATTCTAGTCCTCATCGAAAGAGCCTCGAGAAGGATTAAAGTGCTAATTGTAGATGACCATACGGTAGTTCGAGATGGGTTAAAAGTGGTTCTTAAGCTTCAAAAAGATATAGAGGTTGTGGGGGAGGCTGAAAATGGGTTGGAAGCGGTCGAGAAAACCCTAAGTCTCCTCCCAGATGTGGTAATAATGGACATTGTTATGCCTGTCATGAATGGTCTTGAGGCGGCAAAAAGAATAATAAAGGAAAGGCCGGAAACGAAGGTGATAATGCTCACCCAGTATGACGATGAAGAGAACATACTCAAGGCGGAAGAAGTGGGAGCTTACGGATTTATTCCAAAAAGGTCTGCCTCAGAGAGGCTCATATCCGGAATAAGACAGGTTTACGCAGGAAAGCGGTTGGAAAGGGCAGCCTAAATGTTGTGATCATATGGTGGAGTTGGTAATATTGTAATTGAGGGTTCGACTTTGTACGAGCTTCTAAACCTCATAGAGGATGAAGCCTTCGTCTTTACAAGGGACTACCGTGTCCTATTTTTGAACAACACTTTGGCCTCGAGGATCCCAAAAGCGGACGGTAGATGCTTCGAACTTTTAGAAAAGAGGGATATGCCATGTGATCACCCTCTTTGGGAGTGCCCCTTACCTAGGATTATACGGGAAAAAAGATCGTTTTTTATTACCTACCCGTACACCACGTCTGAGGATCCTTATCCAAAGTACATAAAAGTGTCCATATGGCCGATCTCTGACACGGAGTTTTTGGAGCTACGCAGGGATGTGAGTGCAGAAAGGCAACTCGAAAAGCAAATAATGATCCATCATAACCATCTTGATGCCATAAGCAAAATATCTAGGGCCGTAAGCGGACTTAAGGACCTGAGAATTATCTTAGAGACAGCTCTCAGTACAATCCTAGACATATTCGACGGGTCTATCGGCGGGATTATGCTTCTTGACGAAGAGAGATCTGTCTTAAGATACGAGGTCTGGAAGGGTTTCTCTTTGGGCATCATAGAGGGAAGGGAAGTAAGAAAGGGTGAGGGAGTTTCTGGGAGAGTTGCCGAAGAGGGAAGTCCAATATTACTAGGGGAGGTCCCGGAGTCGACAACTCTTTGCGCTGAGGGCATAAGGTCACTGATAAGTGTTCCTCTTAAGGCAAAAGAAAAGGTGGTGGGGGTTCTAAACGTCATGAGCACGATTCCTAAAAGGTTCACCAGGGAGGATATGTACCTCCTTTCTTCGGTTGGGCACCAGTTAGGTATGGCAATAGAACAGGCAAGACTCTACGAGAATCTGACAAACGCCAGGGAAAGGTATAGAAAACTTCTTCAGGTTGCCCTTGTTATACAGGAAGAAGAAAGGAAAAGAATAGCTAGAGAGCTTCATGATGAGACTAGCCAGAATCTTACGGCTCTCTCTCTTAACCTTCAGGCTATAAAGAATATGATTGAGGAGGAGGGACTCACTTCCGAAGTAAGAGAACTTATCAAAAAATCCCATGCTATAGCTGTAAGCGCAAGTGTGGAGCTTACGAGGATCATAAGGGAGCTTCGACCTACCCTTCTAGATACTTTGGGTCTTTTTGCAGCTATAAACCACTTGGTCGAAACAAATTTAAAACCTAAAGGAATCGAAACAGAGATCCGTTTTGAGGAATTACGAGAGAGACTCTCTTCTGAGACTGAGCTTGCTCTATTTAGAATAACTCAAGAAGCTTTGAGCAACATAGTGAGACATTCGCGGGCAAAAAAAGCAAGAATTATCTTTTCTTCGGAAGACAAAGAGTACAAATTAGTAATAGAGGACGATGGTATGGGATTCAACGTACATGAGATAAAGACTATAGAAGAAGGGGGAAGGGGCGCAGGACTATTTGGGATGAAAGAGCGGGTTAGACTCGTTGGTGGAAGGTGCAACATAGAGTCGAGTCCAGGTATGGGAACAAGGATAAACGTATATGTGCCCAGAAAAAAAGGAACGAGTGATGAGGAAGATAAAGATACTTATAGTTGATGATCACACGATGGTGAGGGACGGAATAAAAAGCCTTCTCTCTTTATGTGCCGATTTGCAAGTAGTGGGGGAGGCTGAGAATGGAATCGAGGCCCAAAAGAAAACCCAAGAACTGGAACCAGATATAATTCTTATGGATATCTCGATGCCTGGGATCGACGGGATTGAAACGACAAGAAGGATAATTTCGAGATTTAGAGGAACAAAAGTAATTATGCTCACCCAGTACGAAGGGAAAGATGAACTCTTAGACTCAATAAGGGCAGGGGCAAAAGGGTTCGTAAGCAAAAAGGCGGCTTCCACAGAGCTCGTTCAGGCAATAAGGGCAGTCTACACGGGAGGAGCCTATTTCTCGCCTTCCGTTGCAAAACTCCTTATAGAGGACTATAGAGATAAGAGGCTTGAAAAGACTCCATACGAAACTTTGACGGAAAGAGAGACACAGATACTAAAGCTCATCGGGGAAGGTTACTCTGACAAGGAAATAGCACAGATCCTTTTTATTTCTCCAAGAACAGTTGAGACCCACAAAGCGAAAATAATGGAGAAACTCCACCTTAAAAAGAAGGTGGAGCTTATAAAGTACGCCATAAAGAAGGGAATCGTCAAAGTTTAGAACTTAGGTCTTGGATAGAGGTTTGCCGCTTCCACGATCTCCGGTACAGTCTCTTCCCACTCTATAGCCATTATGTGGACTCCTGCTACACCTTTAACCTCTTTGAGCTCGTTTATTATGTCCACGCAAATCCTTATCCCTTCCTTTGGCACCTGATCCTTGGGAACGCCTTGGAGTCTTGTAATTATCTCGTCGGGCACATCCATTCCCGGTATCTTTGTCTTCATGTATTTTGCAGCACCTACAGATTTTAACGGCGATACGCCCGCTATAATCTTGACTTTCTCGTGTAAGCCCAAGTCGCACACCCTCTTCATCCACTCTTTGAACTTGGGGACATTGTAAATTATCTGCGTCTGAATAAAATCAGCACCTGCCTCAATTTTCTTTTTGAGTCTTAGGACTCTGAATTCAAAAGGATCAGCAAAAGGATTCTCGGCAGCACCTATAAAGAGTCTCGGCTCGTAAGGAATCGGTTCTCCATTCTGAAACTTTTTTTCGTCCCTCATATCCTTTACGATCTTTATGAGCTGTACAGAATCTATATCGTAGACACCTTTAGCATGGGGATGGTTGCCGAACTTCGGGTGATCACCCGTAAGGCAGAGGACATTATTTATACCTAAAGCCGCTATACCCAATATGTCCATTTGTAGTGCAATTCTATTTCTGTCACGGCAGGTCATCTGCACTATTGGATCTAGCCCAAACTCCTTTCCGATCAAGCAGGCGGCCCAGCTTGCCATTCTTACGACCGCAGTTTGACCGTCTGTGACGTTAAACCCGTCTACGTAACCGGAAAGAAGCTTGGCCTTCTTTCTTATAACTTCGGGATCCGCGCTCTGGGGTGGACCGACTTCTGCCGTAACTGCAAAATAACCGGCGTTCAAAACCCTCTCAAGGTTACTTTTCGTCTTCATTTCTTACCTCCTAGAACCTTTTTACAGGCGGACCGGCTATAAGGCTTAAACTCCAGTCTTTAGGAGCTACGAACATCTCCATCTTATCTAACCGACCGATCTCCTTCAACCTTTCGTATATTAGGTGCCATACGCACGGGATAGTCTCGTCAACCTCGCATTTTCCGTATTGGGAACCACCGCATGGTCCATTAAGTATATGCTTTGAACACCTGGCGATAGGACATAACCCTCCTGTGTATTCGAGGACACAATTTCCACATTCCATACACCTTTCAGCACCTTTCCATTCAGCGTGGGCTCCTCCTGATGATATCGTATTACACCCTGGATGAACCATCTTTTTTACGAGTTCAGCTACCACTTGGACTCCAGCCCCGTCTGTAAATACTATCAAGGAGTCTGCCTCGTCTATCTTCTTTTTGAAATTTTTCAACTTAATTGCTGAAAGTGCCTTATCACAGAGCATATCTACAACAACGTGTCCTGTAACTATCTTTCCTTTTTCCTCAAGCTTTTTTTTCATTTCTAATATCTCCCTTTCTCCTCCGCTCTCCCAACCCTCTGCGCATCCCTTACATCCGACTAAAAATACTTTCTTTTCTCCCTCTATGTATTCCATAATTTCTTCAAGGGGTTTCTGTTTCGAAATAAGCATCTCCCATCCTCCTTATGTTATACGAAAAGCCGTTCTTTCTTTTCCCCGTGCATCTATCAAGTGGATGGAACAGGCTAGGCAGGGATCAAAAGACCTTACTATCCTTACAATCTCGAACGGGTTTTTTTCATCCTTTATCTTTGTCCCTATTAACGCCTGTTCAAGGGCTCCAGGTTGATCCTTGTCATCCTTTGGTGAAACGTTCCAGGTTGAAGGCGTTATCACCTGATAGTTTTCGATCTTTCCTTCCTTTATCCTTATGGCATGGCACAATGCACCCCGGGCTGCCTCAAGTAGTCCTATGCCTTCCGATTCTTCCGGAATCTCATAAGGTACGTAGCACGGCTCTCCTATCTTTAAACTCAAAACCCAATCTTCCATAACTTCACTAAGAAGCTTCGTCTCTAGTGCCCGAGCCAGATGTCTGCCCATCGTTGAGAACATGTTTTCCAGCTTCACACCAATTTCAGAAAGAGTAGAATCCACAAGTTTCCTCACTTTCTCGTTCCCCTTTGCGTAGTTCACCATTATTCTGGCAAGGGGACCCACTTCATAGACCATCCCATCGTATCTTGGAGATTTTAGCCATGAATACGCACCGGCTTTTTCTGGTTTCGGAGCCGTGATTCCGTCCTTCGGATGTCTGGCTGTGGATGAATCTTCGTAAAAAGAGTACTTTACATACTCCGCGATCTTTGAAGGATCAATTTCCGAATAGGTCATGCTCGTGTCAGTTCTTCCGGAAGAATAGAACCTCTTTCTTTTTGTGAGATCTTTTTCCTTTCCTTCTAGGTCGTACACTCCAAATGATAGGAGTCTTCCGCAACCCTTTCCGATTTCAAAATAGTCCGAATATACTTTAGCAAGAGCAATCACATCGGGAAGGTACACATTTTCAATAAATCCTTTTATCTCTTTTAGCCTCCATAAAAAGCTTGAGATATTATCTGGCGTAGGAATCGATGCCACACCCCCTGGAAGTATCCCAACATTATGCGGCATCTTTCCACCGAAAATCGCAACCATTTCCTGGCCTTTCCGTCTTATGTTGAGTGCTTCAATGTAATGGCTTACCAAAGCCTCGTTCAATTTGTCTGGTAGTCTATAATCCCCCTCATACCTCGGAACAAAGGGGCTGAGTTCTCCTCTATTTATGAAGTTCTTTATCGAGGTAAGAAAAGGATCTTTACCCTCGTAACTTTTGATCTTCGTCACATCAACATAATCGAGGGAAGACAAATGATAAAAGTGGAGAACATGGTCGGACAGTTCGGAAGCTCCAAGAATCAGATTCCTTATGATCCTACCGTTGTCGGGAATTTTATCGTCGATTCCGAAAGCCGAATCGAGGTTAAGGGCTGCCGCCATGGCATGGGGAGTGGGACAGACTCCGCATACCCTCTGCGTTATAGTCTGAGCATCCCTTGGGTCCCTCCCTTTAAGTATTATCTCTAAGCCTCTAAATAGCATCCCAGAACTATTAGCCTGAACCACAGTGCCACCTTCTATCTCCACTTCAATCTTTAGGTGGCCTTCTATACGTGTTAAAGGATCTATAACTATCCTTCCCATTTATACCTCCTTGGGAAATTCAGCTTCTTCTAATTTGACGTAAATCGGAGAGATCTCATCGAGGAATCCCTCTGAACAACATCCGATGCACGTTGCGCCCGATCCGACACACCAATTTACTCTGCCGTTCCACATTCTTACCGGACAATCTGAGTACGTGACAGGTCCCCTGCATCCAAGCTCATAAAGGCAGCCAGGTTCTCCAAACTTTTTTGCAAACTTTCTCTCATCGTAGTAAGCCCTTCTTGGACAGTTCTCATGAATCGTCTGGGAGAAGAATAGCTTCGGTCTTCTCAGCTCATCGAGATCCTCTTCCCTTGGAAGCCCCATCAATAAGATGCTTGCCAGAGTACCGACAAACCAATCTGGGTGGGGAGGACAGCCGGGGATGTTAACATAGGGTGTCTTAATTCCGTACTCTTCTAAGATTTCTCCCACAGACTTACAACCGGTCGGATTGGGCCTAGCTTTTGGGATACCCCCAAAAGTAGCACAGGACCCTAATGCTGCAACGGCCATTGCCGAGGCGGATAGTTCTCTTATCCATTCGAGCATCGTTATTGGTTTTCCTTCCCTTTCCCCAATAACACCGTATATGCCGTTATCCTTTGTGGGGACTGCCCCCTCAATGATAAGAAGATACTTTCCTTTTTTTTCCGTACTTGTCTCCTTTAGCACCTCAAGGATTGCCTCACCCTGTCCTGCCATGATGTTTGGATGGAATCTCAGATTTATGTGCTTTTTAGGAAGAACCTCATCGATGAGAAGATTCTTTATATTAGGGTAGTCCGCGTTAAGAATCGATATGGAACATCCTGTACATCCTGCAGCCTGTATCCATATTGCAGGAACCTCCAAAACTTCTCCCATTTTTCCTCCTTTCGAAAAATAGACTGGCTCTTTTACGCGAAAAAGTTATGTTATGTAGAATTTCTTTGTCAAGAAAAATGTGAAAAAATGAACTATAATTAAAAACGTGGGTTTATGCCAACTGTGCGGTAAAAAAAATAGAGATATTTCCTCCTTTTTAGGTGTCTGTAAAAGTTGCATAATCGAGAAGGACGAAGCTTTAGAACACATTGAGAAGGCCCACGAACTATCGAGAACTAAGTTTGGCCTTCCGAAGAAGCCTCCCAAGTCAGAAGGTGGTGTGAGATGCAACATATGTGGAAATGAGTGCGTAATTGGAGATTTGGACAGAGGATACTGTGGCTTAAGAGAAAAGGAAAAGCATTTTCTCACTTATACCCAGGATTACGCAAATCTCCAATTCTATCACGATCCTCTGCCTACCAATTGCGTCGCCGACTGGGTTTGTGCAGGGGGAACCGGAACTGGATATCCAAAGCACGCTTACAGAAAAGGGCCCGAATACGGTTACAAAAATCTTGCCGTTTTTTTCTGTGCGTGTTCTTTTAACTGCCTTTACTGCCAAAACTGGCATTATCGCATTGAAACGAAAAAGTCCATTCGAGTTAGCAAAGAAACATTGCTTGAGGAGATCGACGATAAGACTAGTTGTATCTGTTTTTTCGGGGGTGATCCTAGCTGCCAGATGCCTTTTGCAATAGCTTTCTCAAAACTGGCGCTAAAAAAGAGTAAAAACAGGATCCTAAGGATATGTTTCGAGACTAATGGATCCATGAACCCTGCCCTTCTCGATGAGGCCTTTGAGCTTTGCCTTAGGAGTGGCGGATGCATAAAATTCGATCTTAAAGCTTACGACAAAAAGATACACAGGGCGATAACCGGTATGGATAACGAGCTCACCTTCGCGAATTTTATCTCAGTTGCCAAAAGATTCTCTTTGAGGCCAGAACCCCCGCCTGTTGTGGCAAGTACCCTTGTTGTGCCAGGTTACGTGGAGGAGGACGAGATCGCCAAAATAGCAGGTCTTATCGCAGAGATAAACGATAAGATCCCTTACGCGATTTTAGCCTTTTACCCCCATTTTTACATGAACGATCTTCCATTCGTCAGTCGTGATCTCATAATGGCGTGTTTTGAGGCAGCAAAAGCTCAGGGACTAAAAAACGTAAGGATAGGAAACGTGCACCTCATAAAAGGGTCTTAACCTTTTTGAGTTGAACTTAAAATTCCAAGCCTGTAAAATTTACGGCCATGTACGATCGTATAAAATCGATCTTATCCGAAATAAAAGAGTCCGGAAACTATAGGGTCTTAAGGTACATAAAACCGGTATCCGCAACAAAAATACTGTACAACGGCAAAGAGTATCTCAATCTATGTTCTAATAGTTACTTATCCCTCCATGTCCATCCCGTAGTTCTTCAAGCCGCAAAGGATGCTCTCCTTGAGTACGGAGCTGGCTCCTGTTCGTCGAGAAGCCTTTCTGGAAGTGTAGACATTCTAAAGATCTTTGAGAGAGATTTCGCCGATTTTAAAGGCTACAAGAAGTGTCTTGTCTTTTCTTGTGGATACATGGCAAACATGGGAATAATACCGACCATCACAACCGAAAAGGACACGATCTTTACAGATGAGCTTAACCATTCGAGTCTCATATACGCGGTGAGGCTCTCAAAGGCAAAAAAAGTCATATATAGACACAGAGACGTAAACCATTTGGAGGACTTAATAAAAAAAGAGTTAAAAAGAGACGGAAAAGGCTTTATAGTTACAGAAAGTATCTTCAGCATGGATGGTGACATAGCACCCTTGAAGGAGATTTTGGCTTTAAAAGAGAGGTACGGGCTTTACACGATCGTAGACGATGCTCACGGAACCGGTGTCTTTGGCGAGGACGGCTCTGGAGTTGAAGAGGCCTTAGGGATAAAAGGCTCAGCCGACATCCATATGGCCACATTAGGAAAGGCTTTGGGCTCTTTTGGAGGGGCTGTGTTTTCCGATCCGTATACCATTCGACTTTTAATAAACAGGGCAAAAACTTTCATGTATACGACGGCTCTTCCTCCTTCGATCGTTGCGGCCGCACATAAAGCTCTCAATTTAATAAGGGGGGATAAAGAATTAGTTAGACAACTTTGGGAAAACGTAAACTACGTGAGAGACCGATTAACCTCTTTAGGTTTTAATCTAAAAGAAAGTGTTGGACCAATAATACCAATAATCGTCGGCGATGACAGAACGACTGTTAAGCTCCAGAGGATGCTCATGTCGAAGGGTCTTTTCATACAAGCCATAAGACCGCCAACCGTGCCTCCCAACACCTCGAGACTCAGGTTCACAGTTGTTCGGGCATTTACAAAGACCGAACTGGACTACATTATAGATACGCTCTATAAGTCCGCACGGTTTTTTGGAATCGTATAGGGCTTACTTGACATGGTATGAGACAAGTTATAAAATACGAAACTTCAAGATCTACGCGCTCGGAGGAGTCATGGCAAGGACCTGTGAAATTTGTGGAAAAGGAAGGCAGGTCGGCTACAATGTATCCCATGCCAATAATAGGACAAAGAGGGTATGGCTTCCGAATTTACAAAACATAACCATAATCGATGGAAAGACAAAAAGAAAAGCAAGGGTCTGTACCAAGTGTATAAAGAGGGGGAAAGTTCAGAAGGCTATATGATCAGTGTCTTAACCTTTCGACGCTTTTTACACCTTTGATCCTAAGGATGGACTTTATCATTCGGTTCAGTTGGGATAAGTTTTCAATCTCAACCTCATAAATCCCTACTGCCGTTTTGTCAGGATAGGACATCGCATGAGCGTTGAGTATGTTCACTTTGTTTGTGCTTATCGCGGTACTTATGTCTGAGAGAAGCCCCTTTCTGTCTATTCCGTAGATTCTCAGTTTCACAGGATATGTCTTCCCTTCCTCCGAATCCCAGATCACGTCTATTTTCCTCTGTTCATCGTACGAGTGACAATTGGGGCAGTCCTCCGTGTGAATCGTAAGGCCCCTCCCCCTCGTTATAAAACCGAATATTTTATCGCCCGGGATAGGGCTACAACAACGCGCAAACCTAACAACAAGGCCATCGACCCCTTTTACTCTGATTGGAGCTTCTCTTACCTTATTTTTCTCTTTTGCAACTTTCGCTGGACTAGTCTGCTTTTCAGATTCTGGCAATAGTCTACCGAGTACCTGCAGCGGGGTATAGAGTCCGTACCCAATGGAGGCAAAAAGATCATCCACCTCCTCAAACCCGAACTCTTTTGCCACATTTTTTAGTTCTCCGGACTTTATAATCTTGGAGAGACTTAGATTCTTCCTCAAACATTCTTTTTCGAGTAAACTCTTTCCCAGTTCTATACTCTGTTCCCTCTGTTTCGCTTTTAAAAACTGTCGTATCTTGGTTTTTGCCCGTGACGTTTTCACAAATGCTAACCAGTCTTTGCTCGGTGTCTGAGAAGGAGATGTTATTATTTCGACCGTATCGCCACTTTTGAGCTTGTATTTTAAAGGGACGAGCCGCCCGTTCACCTTTGCACCAACACAGTGGTGACCAAGCTCCGTGTGAATCGCGTAGGCGAAATCGATAGGTGTTGAATCCCTGGGTAATTCCTTTACATCACCTTTTGGAGTAAAAACGTATATCTCTTCGGGGAAAAGATCCTCTGCTACCGCTTCCATTATCTCTTTGCCATCTTTGAGCTCGCTTATCGATTCTATCATCCTTCTAAGCCACGAGAAAATCTTCTCCTCTTTTGGATCGAAGACTTTGCCTTCCTTGTACTTCCAGTGGGCAGCTATACCTTCTTCAGCTATTTTGTGCATCTCTTTTGTTCGTATCTGAAATTCGATCTTTTCGCCGTGCAATCCTATCACTTTTGTGTGGAGCGACTGATACATGTTAGATTTTGGCATGGCTATGTAATCGGTAAACTTGCCAGGAATCGGTTTGAAGAAAGAATGGATTATTCCGAGTGCAAGGTAACATTCTTTTACCGTATCAACTATGACCCTGAACGCTATTAGATCGTATATATCTTCTAAATCTTTGTTTTCCTGCTTCATCTTTCGGTAGATGCTATATACTCGCTTTACCCTTCCTTGAATTTCAGCCTCTAGCTTGTACTCGTGGAATTTCTCCTTAACGGCAGTTACTACTTCATTTATGTATGCTTCCGTTTCCTTTCTAGTCCTTTTTAGCCTGTCCGTTATGCTTTTGTACTCTTTTGGATAGAGATACTTGAATGCAAGATCCTCCAATTCTCCCTTAAGCCATTCTATACCAAGCCTATGTGCTAGAGGCGCGTATATTTCTAAAGTCTCCTTTGCAATCTCCACCTGCTTCTGCCACGGCATGAAATTGAGCGTCTGCATATTGTGATACCTATCGGCCAATTTAATCAGGATGACCCTTATGTCTTTGCCCATTGCCACTATCATTTTCCTTAGTGTCTCTGCCTTTGTGTCCTCGTGTGGTTTTACATCTATCCTGCTTATCTTTGTAACACCATCTACGAGGGAGGCGATCTCGGACCCGAAATGTTGCTCTATATCTTCTTTCTTTACGTGCGTGTCTTCTATCGTGTCGTGTAATAGTCCAGAAACGATGCTTGGAATGTCAAGATTCATTTTTGCCAGGATGTATGCAACAGCTAGCGGATGGACGAGGTACGGTTCTCCGGAAAGTCTTAGTTTTCCCCTGTGGGCTTGTGCGGAAAAGACGTACGCTTTTTTAAGTAGCTCAAAGTCCGCGTTCGGATTGTACTTTTGAACTTCCTCTAGGATGTCGTTAAACCTGACCATTATCTAAGAATCTATAAAAAACAGTCGGGGCAGAACCTTCCTTTACGGAAATAGTACCAGCCTTTTCAAAAGGAAAATTAGACCGTAATTTTGCTTTAGTTTCTTCGGTTATGAGAATTTCCCATGCTCTTGCCATTTTTTGTAATCTGGCAGCAATGTTAACGGGTGTTCCGAAGGCGGTGTATTCTCTTTTTTTCGCCGAACCAAATATGCCTGTTATGGCATAACCAGTGCTTATACCAATGCCGACTTTTAGGATACCCCCATTTTCTCTCATCTTCCGAACTATATCTATTGCGCATAATACGGCACTTTCCTCGTGTCTGTCCAATTCAATCGGTGCGCCAAAGATAGCCATTACGCTATCTCCGATGTATTTGTCTAAAAGCCCGCCGTATTTTGTGATGATTTCGCTTATTGGCTCGAAGTAGTACCTGTTCATAAGCTGGGCCAGTTCAAGAGGGTGGATAGAAAGGGCCAACTGACTAAAACCTCTAACATCAGAAAAAAGAATCGTTACGTGCGAGAGTCTGGGAGATAGATGATCAGGCTGTTTTATAAGCTTTTCTAGAATATCTGGCTGTATGAACTGTTTTATCCTCCTTTTTATGTAACATTCCTTCACCTTGAGCTTAAGAAACCTATTCTCGAAAGGTTTTGTAATAAACCCGTCAACCCCCAGTTCTATTGCTCTTATACTCATCTCCACTGTTCCGTATCCGGTAAGTACTATCTTGGCAATTCCATGGTTCAGTTTGTTAATTTCCTCTATTGTCCTTAGTCCATCGAGTCCGGGCATTATGAGATCACATATGACAACGTCTATACTTTCCAGATTCTCTCTTACTACGGCTATACCCTCTTCACCTGTCTTGGCAGTGTAAACCCGGTGCCCGTCTTCCTCGAGTAACCTTTTTAGAATCCTTCTTATTCCATCTTCGTCGTCTATTACAAGGATACCGAAGCTCATGGGGAAGTTTGGATTAATAATAGCCCAATGGGACCGAAATGACAAGTTCGGTACCGAGTTTGAAAATGGAAAAAACTTTCTTATAATTAAAGCTTGACGGTGACGAACATGAGAGAGATACAAAGCACGCAGGAGATTGAATCACTTAAGAAAAAAATAGCTGAGCTCGAAAACTCCATTTTGGAACTAAAAAAGAGAGAGGCTGAACTTAAAGAGGTAGAAAAAAAGTTTAGAAATATATTCGAAAACGCAACAGAGGGTATTTTTCAGACAACCCCGGATGGAAAAATACTCAACGCCAATCCCTCTTTTGCAAAGATCCACGGATTTTCCTCTCCCGAAGAGATGATAAGGGAGATTAAGGATCTTGCCCGTGATCTTTACGTTGATCCGAAAGACAGGCAAAGACTCTTAGAGCTTGTCGAAAAAGAAGGTAAGGTGAACAATTTCGAAGTCAAAATGCGTAAACGGGATGGTTCTATCCAATGGATATCTATCAATATGAGGGCTATAAAGGACCAGAATGGTAAAACCCTTTACTACGAAGGCACAATGCAGGATGTTACGGAGAGAAAACTCGCAGAGGAAGCTTTGCGTGAAAGTGAGGAAAGATACCGGATAGCCATAGAGAACTCAAATGACGGTGTAGCCATTGTATCAGATTCTACCTTTTTATTTGTCAATAAAAGGTTTGTCAAGATCTTTGAGTATGAAAGTCCGGAAGAGATCATAGGAAGGCCCGTAGTCTCCGTTGTCTACCCTGAAGACCACGAAGTTGTGGAAAGTATAACTACCAAAATAGCGGAAGGTGATTCTCTCCCTAAAGGTTACGAATTCAGAGGAATAACAAAGACGGGAAGAGTCATTTACATCGAGGTCTCAGTAGCGAGTATAAGTTTTAAAGGTAGGCAAGCTCATCTCTTTTATTTAAGGGACATAACGAAAAGAAAGGAATCTGAAAAATTGTTAAGAGAGGAAAAGGAAAGGCTAAACACACTTCTTGAGAATGCTCCCATCGGGATAGCACTAATCAGTGAGAATGGGGTTTTCAAATACGTCAATCCGAAATTCAAAGAGATATTCGGCTACGATATAAAAGACGTTCCAGATGGCAGAACATTTTTGAGAAGACTTTTCCCAGATCATGAGACAAGGAAAATGGTTATTTCGGGGTGGATCGAAAACGTAAGAAACACACAGACCGGACAGAAGTTTCCTAGAATCTTTACCGTCCAAACTAAGGATAACGAAAAAAGGATAGTCAACTTCATTCCCGTGCGGCTCGCAACGAAAGAACATATAATAGCTTTTGAAGACATAACGGAACGGATAGAGGCCGAGGAAGCTCTAAGGAGGTCCAAAGACGAACTGGAAAGACTAAATAGGATCAAGTCTAAGGCTATAGACCACATATCCCATGAACTTAAAACCCCAACATCGGTCCTTTTGGGGAACATAAGGATAATGAAGAAGAGACTGAAGGAGATGGGCTTATTTGAGACCTTCAGGGAGATTGTAGAAGCTATGGAGAGAAACGTAACAAGGCTTTTGGAGATATCAAGAGAAACTGACGAGATATTTAGATCCCAGACAGAATTTCAGAGCGTATCCCTTACCCTAGAGATGGAAGATTTTTTAAGAAGGCTTGAGAGGATGAGGGAGATACCTCAGGCAATTAGATTTTACTGGGATGCTATAAAAGATTGGCTAAGTAAAGTCATTATCGGCGAAAGCGACGATGTACATGACGTGGAACTTGGGCCTTTCCTTAAAAAGCTGATTACGACAACGAAAGAAAAAATAGGACACAGAGAGGTCGATCTGTTTTTGAAAAATGGTGAAGGTATGAGTTTGAAAATAAATCAAAAGATCCTCCAAACCACTCTCGAAGGGATCTTAAAGAACGCTATAGAAAATACCCCAGATGGCGGTATGATCTCTGTTGAAGTAGAAAGAAATGACGAAAATATCTTAATCCACATAAAGGACACGGGCGTTGGCATAACAAGCGAGAATTTGGCCCATATATTCGATGGCCTCTTCCACACGGAGGCTACAGAATTGTATAGATCGAAAAGACCTTACGATTTCGGAGCTGGGGGTAAAGGGTTAGAACTATTCATGATAAAGAGATACTCTCTGAAATACGGTTTCGACATATCAGTAAAGAGCGAAAGGTGTATCCATATCCCAACGGAAAAGGATGTCTGTCCGGGAGATACAAGTGTCTGTCGCTACATCTCTCATCCTAGCGAATGTAAGAATACTGGAGGAACGACTTTCACCTTATCCTTCCCTCTCCCAAACCCGTAAAATATTCATCTTCGTCCTTTCTAACTTATCGGTATAATCCCTGAGATCCACAACAACTACAGTGATATTATCCATCGATCCAAGGTTTAGCGACTTTTGGACTATGCTTTGGGCTATTTCGTCTGCTTCCTTTTTTCTGCGAGCTATATCTATCACATCCTCAGGTTCAAGTACGTCCCATACCCCGTCGCATGCGACAATAGCATAATCGTTCTCCTTAGAAAGGTATCCTTCCACGATCCTCGGATTGGCTATGACGTAAGGTTTGAGATAAGGATCGCCTAAAGCCCTTGAAATGGCAAGAATCCCTTGAACCCTTGGGATGTCATACGTTATGACCCTTCCTCCCATCTTTTCGATCCTCTCTTTCTCCTTTGGGAAGTATGGCTTGTGATCCCTAGTTAAGACTTCTACGCCGTTTTCTGTCCCGATTACTATTTTTGAATCTCCCGCATTGGAGGCATAAAACCGGTCTTCCCATACGTATAATATTGCGGCGGTCGTACCGCTTGCTACTTTTTTTTCAACGAGGTAAGAATCGACGGCAAGATACGCTTCCTCTATAAGACTTATCGGATCTTCTTCTTTTCTTGTCCTAAGGAGATGGATGAAATAGGGAGTGAGCATCTCTGAGGCTACCTGAGCAGCCATTTTTCCGCCGTGTCCATCGTAAATTTCCGCACTGAAGAAGCAAAGATCTGAGAACCTGTAGATAGCGTATTCGTCTTCGTAACTATCCCTGTAACCTATCTCTTCGCTGATCCCTGTTTTTATGAGATCTACCGGTGGGGCCATTACGGACCTTCAAATTCTTTCCGTTCGTACATTGGCAGAACTTTAGACATAAATTCAACCCAAATAGGAAGGGCAGCCTGGGCTCCCGATTCTCCGCTGCCTAACTTTTTTCCTCTGTCATAACCTACCCATACAAGACATAGAAGGTCAGGGGAAAAACCTACGAACCAGGCATCCCTGAAATCGTCAGTAGTTCCGGTTTTGCCCGCAAGCTTATAGGGTAGTCGACTTGCAAGTTTTGCTGTTCCATTCTTTATAACCCCTTCCATCATCGATATCAGTTCTCCTGCGACATCCTCTTCAACAACCTTCTCTTCTTCGTCCTCTTCGTTTGGGATTATGATCTCACCGTGTATGTCTCTTACCTCCTTTATTGCCCGAAGTTCAATTTTCGAACCGAGTCTTGCTATGGTTAGATAAGCTTTAGCAAGCTCAATTGGTGTTACGTCACAGGTTCCTAAGGCTAACGAGAGATTCCTTTCGAGCTCACTTTTGATTCCGAGTCTTTTTGCAACATCCAAAACACTATCCAGACCTACATTTTCCAATAGTCTTACGGTAGCAGTGTTAAGGGAGAGTTCGAGAGCCCTTCTCATTGATACGTATCCGTGATACTCGTCTTTGTAATTCTTTGGTGCCCAAACTCTGCCAGTTGTGGAATCCTTATATGAGATAGGTGCATCCAAAAGGACATGATCGGGAGATAGTCCTTTCTCAAGAGCCGCAAGGTAAATGATAGGTTTAAATGCACTTCCGGGTTGTCTTCGGGCCTGGTAGACTCGATTGAATGGTGAAACGACGAAATCCTTTCCGCCTACCATGACCTTTATATCACCTGTCTTTACTTCCACTGCCAAAAGGGCCACTTCAGGAAGCTCCTTTGCATTCGGATGTCTTGCCTTATAGAGGTTCAAACCTTTAGAGATAGCCTCGTAAGCGTAATCCGTCATCTTAAGATTTATCGTTGTGTGTATGCTCATCCCACCAGTGTATATTAGATCCTTCTTTTCGAGTTGCTCCTCTAGGATGTCTTTTACGTATTCTACGAAGTAACCGGTCTTCTTTTCATACATCCTCCTCTGAGACACATTGAGAGGGGTTTTTGACGCTTGCTCATACTGCGCTTTTGTTATGAAACCACCCTCGTACATTCTCTTTAAAACGTAGTTCCGTCTGGCCAAGATCCTTTCCGGGTTTTTAAATGGCGAAAGCTTGGATGGGGATTTTGTTAGAGCCGCAAGAGTTGCCGCCTCAGGAAGGGTCAAATCTTTCGCCTTTTTTCCGAAATAGGCGTAACTTGCCGCTTCAACTCCATAGCAACCTTCACCAAGATATATGAGGTTCAAATACATTGCCAGTATCTCGTCTTTCGAATAGGTCCTCTCTATCTGGATTGCGAGAAGTGCCTCTTCTATCTTTCTCTTTAAAGTTTTCTCAGGTGTAAGGTAGAGATTTCTGGCAAGCTGTTGGGTTATGGTGGAGCCACCCTCTACAATCCTACCTTTTACAAGATTATTGTAGAGGGCCCGGAATATACCTCTAATGTCAATGCCAAAGTGCTTGTAAAACCGAATATCTTCCGCTGCTATGAAGGCGTACTTCAGGTGATTAGGCATTTCGCTTAAAGGGATTGGTATCCTCTTTTCGACGAAGAGTTCTGCAAAAAGCGTTCCGTCGTCGGAGTAAAGTCTGGTCGTAGATCTAGGACGGAAGCTTTCTAGCTGTTTTACGTCTGGAATCTCGAGATAGTTCACAAGGGAATAGGCGAATCCAACCCCAAGTAAGACAGGTATAAGCAGTAGCACTATTGCAATTTTCAGGTGCCTCGAGTACATTTGAGTGTATTATTATATTCCAATGTCGCGGAATCCTTCAAACCTTCCAAAGATAATAGTTATCGGCGGGCCAACCTGTTCTGGAAAGTCTGATCTCGGTATATATCTAGCCAAAAAGTACGGTGGCGAAATCATAAATGCTGACTCTTTACAAGTATATAAGTACTTCGATATAGGAACGGCAAAACCTGATCCGGCTTTAAGAAAAACCGTTCCCCACCACTTAGTAGATGTGGTCGAGCCAGATGAAGAATTTGACGCCAAAAGATTTGTGGAATTGGCAGATTCTGCTATAGAGGACATAAAAGGTAGGGGAAAAATACCAATTGTAGTTGGAGGAACAGGTCTCTACATAAGAGCCTTACTCTTTGGCCTTTTTGAGGCCAAAAAGGACAAGGATCTGAGAAGGAGACTGAGCGAAAATTATTTACGAGATCCTTTCGCTCTCTATGAAAAACTCCTAATGATAGATTCAGAGTACGCAAAAAAGATAAGCCCCAAGGACAGAATAAGGATAGTTAGGGCATTGGAAGTCTATTACACGACAGGTAGAAAGATGTCCGAATGGGAAAAAATTCACGGTTTTAAAGAATTGAGATACGACGCTTTATTTCTTGGATTACACCGTGAAAGAAAAGAACTCTACTTTCGGATTTCGGAAAGGGTGGATAGGATGCTGGCCAATGGATGGATAGAAGAGGTAAGGTCCATACTTTCGATGGACTTTCCAGAGGATATAAAGCCGATGAGGGCCATAGGATATTCAGACATCCTGCGGTACCTGAAGGGTGAACTTTCGTACACGGATATGGTAAGAATAATCAAGAAAAAGACGCGAAATTATGCGAAAAGACAGATTACCTGGTTTTCGAAAGAGAAGTATCTAAAATGGTTTGTCTTTCCAGAAGAGATCCGAAAGATAGAGGAAGAAGTACGGCTTTTTTTGGGGTCTGAGACTTGAACCTAAAGACGATATTAGAGGCAATACTCTTTGTGAGTTCAAAACCTATCTCTTTCTCATTAATTGCAAAGAGGCTTCCCGAATTTGATCCCCAAGATATAAAGCAGGCTTTGGATGAACTAGTAAAAGAGTACAAAGAGAATGGAAGACCTATAGAGATCGTTGAGGTTGCAACAGGCTACCATATGAGGACTAAAAAAACTTACGCAACGTATATCGAAAGGTTTGTGAAAAAAAGAGAACCGATCCTTACAAAATCTATGCTCGAAACTCTTGCAATAGTAGCTTACAAGCAACCTATAACGAAGAAGGAGATAGATAGATTAAGGGGGGTCGATTCATCGAGAGCCTTAAAAGGGCTCCTCGAAAAGGGGTTTATTAGGGTTTCGGGCAAAAATAAGGCTTTGTCCTCAACGGTCTTTGAGACCACAGAGATTTTCTTAGAATCGTTTGGTCTAAAAAGCTTAAGTGACCTTCCCGGTGTCTCTGAAGCAGAAGAATTGGGGTTAGGATCGATAAGGGGGTGTAACGATGGATATATCTGAACTTCTTTTATTCATGGTTGAAAACCAAGGCTCCGATCTCCATTTGTCGGCTGGTGAACCTCCAATGATAAGGATCCACGGGGATATGAGAAAGTTGGAGATGCCTCCTCTAGACAAGGACGAAGTGCACAGAATGATTTACGACATAATGAATGATCAGCAGAGAAAGATTTATGAAGAGAATTTCGAGCTCGATTTTTCTTTTGCACTGGGAGATATAGCAAGATTTAGAGTCAACGTTTTTCGTCAGCTCCGTGGCGATGCTGCGGTTTTTCGAACGATACCTATGAAGATACCGACCTTTGAAGAACTTAATTTGCCAAAAGTCTTTGCGGAGATTGCGAGTTTAGAAAAGGGTCTGGTACTTGTTACTGGCCCAACGGGTAGTGGTAAATCGACAACCCTTGCTGCAATAATTGACTATATAAACACCCACGAAAAGGGTCATATACTTACCATTGAGGACCCCATAGAGTTTGTACACAAATCTAAAAATTGCCTGGTTAACCAGCGCGAACTAGGACCCCACACGAAAAGCTTCGCCAATGCACTAAGAAGCGCCTTAAGGGAAGATCCGGACGTAATACTGGTTGGAGAAATGAGGGATCTGGAGACAATCTCATTGGCATTGACCGCAGCAGAAACTGGCCATCTAGTTTTCGGAACTTTACATACTAGTGGAGCTCCGAAAACCGTAGATCGAATAATAGACGTTTTTCCCCCTGCTCAACAGGCCCAAGTCAGGGCAATGTTTGCGGAATCGATTCAGGCTGTCATTTCGCAGGTTCTTTTTAAGAGGAAGGATGGTAAAGGGAGAGTTGCAGCCTTTGAAATAATGCTTGGAACACCTGCGGTGAGAAACTTAATAAGGGAAGGAAAAATCGCCCAGATCCCTTCAATTATGCAGACAAGTAGGGCAATCGGGATGCAGACGATGGAGGCAGCTTGTCAAGAACTTTTGGCCAAGAATCTCGTCACTAAAGAAGAGGTAGCCTTTTATTTGCCACAGGGGAGGTAAGATGGAGAGGGATCTAAAAAAATACCTTAGGTATATGGTTGAGAAGGATGCCTCCGACATATACATAACGGTCGGAGTTCCTCCTATGTTCAGGATTGAGGGTGAAACCTATCCTTACGATGAGCCACCGCTTTCTCCTCAAGAGACTGAAAGCATAGCCTTCTCAGTAATGAATGAGAGACAAAAAAAAGAGTTTATAAACGAGCTCGAAATGAATCTCGCCCTTTTCTATCCTGAACTTGGCAGATTCAGGGTAAACGTATTTAGACAGAAATCTTACGTTGGGCTTGTCATAAGACAGATAAAGACCCAGATAAAGTCTATAGATGAACTGGGGCTTCCTCAGATATTCAAAGACATCGCCATGAGCAAAAGGGGGCTTGTCTTAGTTGTTGGAGGGACAGGGAGCGGAAAATCTACTACCCTTGCAGCCATGATAGACTACAGAAACTCAAATCAGAGGGGACATATAGTAACCATAGAGGATCCAATAGAGTTCGTCCACGAACACAAAATGAGTGTCATTACCCAGAGGGAGGTTGGATTCGACACACACTCTTTCTTCAACGCTTTGAAGAACACTTTAAGACAGGCACCAGATGTGATACTTATCGGGGAGATCAGGGATAGAGAGACGATGGAACATGCCATTACTTTTGCCGAGACAGGCCATCTCTGTATGGGAACACTCCATGCCAATAACGCGAATCAGGCAATAGAACGGATAATAAATTTTTTCCCAGTAGAAAGGCACCTCCAGATATACATGCAGTTGTCTTTGAATCTTAGAGCGATAATATCCCAGAGGTTAATCCCGGGTGTTGATGGAAAAAGGGTTGCAGCCGTTGAGATCCTCTTGGATTCAGCCAGAGTAAAAGATTTGATCCTTAAGGGTGAGATAGGACTTCTCAAAGAGGCCATGGCTCAGTCCACAAATGAAGGGATGCAAACTTTCGACCAGCACATATTCGAACTTTACATGCAAGGAAAGGTCGACCAAAATAACGCCATTGCGTACGCAGACAGCCCAAATGACATGAGGCTTAAGATAAAGATGGCCCAGATCACAAAAGAAGAAACTGAAAAGAAGACTAGAGGCTTCAAGCTAAAGCTCGACTCGTGACAGCATCAAAGTTCAAAAAGGAGGGCAATCCTATAGGCTAAAAAGCCTGCGCCCAAAGAAACACAGAGCATAACAGAGAAGAGAACCAAAAACCATCTTTTACTTCCGATCTCAGTCATAAGCACAGCAGATGTGGGCACACAGGGAAGAAAGAGCATAAGGATCACCAAAAAGGAGAGCAATGACGGTCTTTTTATGTTTTCGGATATAACTTTTCTAAGCCCCTCTTCACCTGCTCCGTAGAGGATCCCGAGGGTGGCAATACTGTTTTCCTTTGCAACAACGCTGGAGATGAGGGCGACTGTGAGTTTCCAGTCGAGCCCAAAAACATGGCCTATACTCTCCATCCCTTTTCCAATCTTCGCTAGGTAACTCTCCTCCAGATCCTTTCCGGGAAAGCTCGAAAGAACCCAAAGGACCACTGAGAAGATCAAGATTACACTCCCTGCCTTTTTCACAAAGGAGAGTACCCTGCCCGTCACTGCAGCAAAAATATTCTTGAAACTCGGCTTGTGGTATAAAGGTAACTCCATGATAAATGGGATGGATTCAAGCTTGAGGAATTTACTGAAGACTATTCCCACAGATACCAGTACAAGTATGTTTACCGTAACCAAAAGCCACATTATTAACGCTGCTTTTTCAAAGAAGATAGCCCCGCACAGAAACGTCAAAACACTTAGCCGACCAACACAAGGAACAAAAGGACTTAAAAATATTGTGAGAAGCTGTGCCTTCCTCGACTCAACAATGCGGCTCGCAAGCACTGCCGGAACATTGCAACCGAAGCCAAGACATAAAGGTAAGAAGCTTTTTCCGTGTAATCCGAGCACGTGCATGAATCTGTCCATAACGAAGGCCACTCTTGCTATGTAACCTGTATCTTCAAGGAAGGAGAGGGCGACGAAGAATATGATGAGTATTGGCACAAAGGACAGGACAGATCCAACCCCAGCCAGAATCCCTTCAATGAAAAGCCCTTCCACCCAGCTAGGTCCAACTTTAAGAAAAGGTTCTAGAGTTTTTCCAAGGTTAACGAACGCCGTCTCCAGCAATGTCTGTATGGGAAGTCCTAATTTATATGTCAAACCGAAGACCAATCCAAGAACACCGATAAGCACAGGAATTCCAAACATTGGATAGGTAAGAATATGGTCGATCCTGTCCGTTAAAAGAACCTGTCCCGGTTTGAATCTCTTTATCGCAGATCTTGTTACTTTCTCTATCCAATCGTATCTACCACCAACCACTGCCCGTAAAGCGTCTTCGTGCTCTGTAAGGATCTTTTTTATCTCATTCCAGACGGCGATGGGAACATTTCTCTCAACTTCCTCTGTCACATCTCTGTCGCCTTCCATGAGTTTTGTTGCAACCCAGGCCTTAGGGTAGGTTTCCGGGATGTGGTCATCGAGTAACTTTAAAAGATTCTCGAACATTTCCGCATGGTTTTTGGCAACTTCAGGCAATTTCGGTCTATAAGTTACTTTCTTTTCCGCGACTTTTCTGATTTCGCGCACAAGTTCTTTAATCCCCTTGTTTTTCGTTGCAATCATCGGAACTACTGGAATCCCAAGTGATTCCCTTAAGGCCTCGATATCCACGTTTATTCCTTGGGCTTCCGCCACATCGAGCATGTTGACTCCCAGTACGACCGGAGGGCCAAGAAGGAGAAGTTCTGACAAGAGATAAAGGCTCCTTTCAAGGGCCTGTGCATTAACGATCAAGGCTATCACATCTGGTTTTTCTTTAAGTATGAAGTCCCTCGCTATTTTCTCCTCTTCCGAAAAAGAACTCAAGCTGTACGTCCCAGGAAGGTCTACAATGGTCATCGTTACTCCATCGGATGTGTAGATGCCTTCTTTTTTTTCAACTGTTTTTCCAGGCCAGTTGCCTATGTGTTGAGAAAGACCCGTAAGAACGTTGAAGACTGTCGATTTTCCCACATTAGGCTGGCCTGCGAGGGCAACGAGAAGATGCTTCTTTTCGATACTCTCCTCTTTTTTGGTTTCGAGCTTTTTTACAAGTATCTTTTTTGCTTCCCCCCTTCCCAATGCGATACGAGTATCACTCGCGATAACTATTAGGAGTCCTTGAATGTTCCTCGTTACTTTTAGGTGGACACCTTCTGTAATTCCAAGTCCCGCAAGTCGGGCGATCAGCCGTTCCCCACCAAGGATCCTCTCAACGATCCCCTCCTCTCCTTCATCAAGAGAAAGGAGGGGGGATAAATCTTTCTCGGCTAGAGTGTTATTTCCCTTCAATTGATCTGTGATACTCCCTAACTTTTTTGGCGAATGTCCTACCGAATTCGTAACATGCCTTTTTGTCCTCTTCTGTGGGTCCGTAGTTTATCTCAATGCCAGGTTCCACAGTCTCAAGCCCCATCTTTTTTAGATACTCGTATGCATCCTTTACCCCACCTCCTGACCATCCGTAGCTTCCAAAAGCTCCTGCCATTCTTAGGCGGGGTTTCAGCCCGGAAAGGTAATAGAGGAACTCTGCAACCGATGGAAACATTGAATTGTTCAAGGTTGGTGTCCCAACAAGCATTCCTCTTCCTTTCCAGAATTCTTTAACTGCTTCACTCATAGGACTCGATCTAAGCTTTACAACCTTCGTTTTTACACCCTCGTCCTCGATTCCTTTAACTATTGGAAAGACCATTCGTTCCGTTGCGTGCCACATGGTATCGTAGATTATCGTTATCGAACATTCGGCTTTACCTTCTGCCATTTGGGTATAGAGTTTTAAAACCTTTTCCGGATTACTCCTCCAGATTACTCCATGATCAGGAGCGATGATCTTTATCTCTATCCCTAGTTTCGTTATATCTTCGACCTTTTTAAGAATCAGATTTCCAAATGGCATAAGTATGTTCGCGTAGTAGTCGTAAATGGCATCTTCGAGCTCATACTCTGAGTACGTTTTCACAAACTCATCATCGAACCGACACGTGGAGGCAAAGTGAAAACCGAATGCGTCTTGGGTTATAAGCGTTTTAAGTTCGGTTATGTATGTGACCATCGAGTCTGGCCAGTGAAGCATCGGCGTTTCTATAAATAAAAGGGTGTATTTTCCTGTGTTGAGGCTTTCTCCGTTCTTTACGACCTTGATCCTCTCTTCCGGAATATCGAACATCCTTTTTAATCCCTTTTTTCCTCTTTCTGTTATGAAGACAGTCGCTTGAGGCATCTCTCTGAGAAAAGCCTCAATCGCACCGGAATGATCAGGCTCAATGTGGTTTACGACAAAATTCTTTATCTCTTTCGGATCGACTATACTACGGATGTTGTCGATGCTCACGTGGAAAAAGTCCTTGTGTACAGCATCAAAAAGTGTAACGTCCCTGTCTACGAGAAGGTAGTTGTTGTAAGTCGTGCCATTCTTAGTTACGTATCCGTGAAAATCCCTAACACCGTAGTCTATCGCTCCAACCCAATACAGATCCTCGGAAACTTTTATTGGTTTCACATGCCACCTCCCAATTTTTTTAAGAAATCTTAAAGGAAGAGGGTTCAAATATCAAGCAAAGAGAGGTTTAAATTATTTTTACTCAAGAATTCGGTAACTCCATAAGAATCGATTGGAAGACCCAGACTTGGCAGGACTAGGATTGTTCTTTAAATAAGCCGTCATTTACCCCTTAGTGAATCCCAGCTTTTAAGTATCTGCATGGCCATATAAAGCTGGAAATCTTCCTGATCTTCTTTAGAATCATCTTCCTGCCTTCTCACATCTTTATCTTTTCTATCCTGGCTTCTTATTCTTCCAATATCCTTTTCGATTGTGATATCCGGTGTTATACCTTCCTTCTGTATGGATCTTCCCTTCGGGGTAAAATACTTTGCCGTTGTGAGCTTTACGGCAGATCCATCACCCAAAGGAAAGATCGTTTGCACAGAACCTTTTCCGAATGTCTTCGTTCCGACTATAATTGCTCGCTTATGATCCTGCAACGCCCCCGCAACGATCTCTGATGCGCTTGCACTCCCCTCATTCACGAGAACAACGAGAGGACCCAAATAAGCATCCTCTTTCTCAGCAAAGAACCTCATCTTGCTCTCTCTGTTTCTTCCCTCAATCGATACGATAAGTCCTTCCTTTAAAAACTCATCTGCCACAGAAACAGCCTGATCCAAAAGTCCTCCGGGATTGTTTCTCAGATCTAGAACGAGCCCTTTTATACCTCCTGAACTTTTTGTCAGCTCATTTATAGCTTTTCTCAAATCCTCCAATGTCCTTTCCTGGAACTGGGTTATTTTTATGTAGCCGTATTCTTTTTCGATCAGACGATGTTTTACACTCTTTACCCTTATTATGTCCCTGACAATAGTTATGTCTTTAGGCGATGTAAATCCTTCCCTCATGATGGTGAGCGTTACAGGCTTTCCCTTTTCTCCCCTTATTAACCGAACTACTTCCATAAGGCCCATATTCTTTGTGGACTTTCCATCTATCCTCAGTATGTGGTCACCAGGTTGAAGCCCTGCTTTACTTGCTGGTGTATCCTCTATTGCGGTTATAACGGTAGGAAGCCCATCCTTTATCGTGATCTCTATACCTATCCCTCCAAATTCCCCTTTAGTTTCGCTTTGCATCTCTTTGTACGTCTCCGGATCTAGAAATGCGGAGTGGGGATCCAAAGATCCCAGTATCCCTTTTATTGCGGAATACACGATATCTCTATCTTTCACATCTTCCACATAGTTCTTCTTTACAAGTTCTATGACATGGGAAAAAGTCTTTAGGTATTCGTAAATCTCCTCTTTTTCTGCCGGTCTTTCTGTCCTTTTGCCGTGGGCTCCCAGTATGAAGCCCAAAAGGAATATGACTATGAGGGAGCTGCTAAATAAGATCTTTATCTTTCGGTTCATGTTCTCTCTCCTTTCGAAAAGAATAATACAACGAATCTTTAAAACCTTTCAATTCCCTGATAAAAAATGAAGCATAAAGGCCACCCGTTGACTAATCCTGGCTTTTCTATTAAGATTATGAGTCATGTTCGAAAGATTGCAGGAAAGGTTTGAGTCGATAATAAAGAAGGTAAAAGGGCACGGAAAACTAACAGAGGACAACATAAAAGAGGCCTTAAGAGATGTAAGGGTCGCCTTACTTGAGGCCGATGTCAACTATAAAGTAGTAAAGGAGTTCCTGGATAAGGTTAAAGATAAGGCCATAGGGCAGGGAGTACTAACAAGCATAACCCCAGGTCAACTATTTGTTAAGATCGTCTACGATGAGCTTCGCGAGTTACTTGGAGGTTCGAATGTACCCCTTAGTTTTTCGGGTCCTTCTCCGCATTCCATTATGTTAATTGGGCTTCAGGGATCAGGAAAAACCACAACAGCCGGAAAGCTAGCTCTATTTCTAAAAAAGAAGGGTAGAAGGCCATTGCTCGTAGCGACTGACGTAAGAAGACCTGCCGCTATCGATCAGCTAAAAAAGCTCGCTTCCCAGATAAACGTTCCTTTTTACTCCGACTCAAAGCTTGCGAGCCTAAAAGAGTACGCGATAAAGAGCTACTGTGATGTCTTGATAATAGATACGGCCGGAAGGCTTCATATAGATGAGGAGCTTCTTTCGGAACTCGTGGAACAGAAAAATGTGCTTTCCCCTTCAGAAGTTCTTTTAGTTCTCGATGGCATGACAGGCCAGGATGCCGTAAATATTGCGAAGGCCTTTGACGAGAAAATAGGTGTAACCGGCTTTATCCTTACAAAACTTGATGGAGACGCCCGGGGTGGGGCTGCGCTTTCGATAAGGGCAACCGTTGGCAAACCGATCAAGTTCATAGGCACAGGTGAGAAACTCGATGCCATAGAGCAGTTCCATCCAGAAAGGATAGCTTCCCGCATCCTGGGGATGGGTGACATAATCACTCTCGTTGAAAAGGCTCAAGAAGCTTTTGAAGAAAGAAAAGCGAAGGAGCTTGAAAGAAAACTCAAGAGAGACGAATTTACTCTCGAGGATTTCAAGGAACAGATCATACAATTGAGAAAACTCGGATCTTTAGAGTCGGTTCTCAGTATGATTCCTGGTTTTTCAAAGTTCAAGAAGATTGTGAAGATCGAAGAGACGGAAAAAGAGTTGAAAAAGATGGAGGCGATAATAAACTCTATGACGAAAAAGGAAAGGCTCTATCCTCACATAATAGATGGCAGTAGAAGACTGAGGATAGCAAAAGGTAGCGGAACGACCGTTCAGGATGTAAATGAGCTCCTAAGAAAGTATAGCGAGCTGAAAAAAATGATTAAGAGCCTTTCCAAAGGCAGCTTTAAAGGTTTTGGGTCGAAAATACCTTTTCCGTGAGGAGGTGTTATCTTGGCAGTTAGGTTTAGGCTTGCACGTTTTGGAACGAAAAAGAGACCATTCTACAGGATTGTGGTTGCCGATTCCAGGGCGCCAAGGGATGGTAGATTTATCGAAAAGGTTGGGTTCTATGATCCTCTTTCCAATCCTTCAAAAATTGTCCTCGACAGGGAAAAAATTATAGAATGGTATAAAAAAGGTGCTCGTCCCACGGAGACTGTAAAAAACATCTTCAAAAGAGAAGGAATTTTGAGCGAATTAACACAAAAATAAGGATGGAGGTGGAGCCGTGTTAAAAGAGTTGATCGAGTACATTGCGAAGGCCTTGGTCGATCATCCTGATCAGGTAAGGGTTTCGGAGATTGAAGGAGAGAAAACCTCTGTCATCGAACTCAACGTTTCAAAGGAGGACCTAGGTAAGGTCATAGGGAAGCAGGGACGGACCGCAAGAGCGATGAGGACCATCCTGAGCGCAGCCTCCACGAAGGTCAAAAAGAGAGCTGTGCTCGAGATAATTGAATGAGCCTTTATATACCGGTCGGTAAAGTTCTCTCCGCGCACGGTATAAAAGGCGAAGTGAAGTTCCTTTACTACAACGAGGTGTACGAAGAATTTAAAAGATACACCTCGTTGTACTACGGTTCGGCTGGACAAAAAGTTAAACTCACCGTAGAGAGGGTAAAGTTCAGAGAAGGAAGGTTTATAATAAAATTTCAGGAAATATCAGACAGAACCTCGGCTGAAGCTTTAAAGGGTAAAATCCTTGAGGTAAAAGAAGAGGACCTTCCTCCCTTAAGGGAGGATGAATACTACGAATACCAAATCATTGGTTCGCTCGTAAAAAACGAAGAGGGAAGGATCCTTGGGGAAGTTAAAGAGATTATCCATACTGGCGCAAACCCTGTTTTAGTAATTGGAAAGGAGACGGAGATTCTAATTCCGATGGTAGAAGACTTCGTAAGAGCCATTGACACCAAAGCAAAAACTGTGATTGTGAAAGAACCAGAGTATATATGACTCAGCTATTGTCCAGAATGAACCTCCTTATTGAGCGGTCGTAGGTTCTTTCAGCCTCTTTTGAAAAAAAGCAGCCTGGAAGCTCTTTTTTCTTTCTATGGTATATGACACATTCACAGCACCTTCCCTTTCTCGAACAAGGCTCGTAGGTGCATGTGCAAAAAGTTAGATTCTTTTCAACGTTACACTCCATTTTTCCCTCCTCCATATAAGAGTAAAGTCTGTGAACCGTCCGGGATTATGTAGCACAGTTTCTCTCTTCCGTCATCTATAAGTTTTATGGCTTCGTCAACTGTTCTTTTCGGAATGATACCCATCTTCACAACCGATTCTTCGGAAAGTTCGGAGACGAGAACTATTTGACAGTACTCGGATTTGAGTCTTGTCGCATAAGCTGTCTGGGAGTAAACTTTGTCCGATCCCCTGACAGCCTTTTCCATTTCATCGATCCCTCCATACTCGAAGAACTTTAAAAAATGCTCATTGCCGATCCCATCCTCACACGCACCAACTGTGATGAGGTATCCGTCCTTTTTTAAACCGCCGATAGCGTGCTCCATCGACTTATGGGTTTGGATGAAGTTTATGTCTTTCGGATAACCGCCCGATGAGACTATAATTACGTCCGCTTTCTTTTCCACTTCAAAAGAGTACTCCTTTAAGTACCACTCACATCCCCTTTTATGTGCCTTTTCTATATTTCCGCAGAAGATGGCTACTATGTCTTTCTCTTCAACAACCGTATTTATAAGAAACATGGGTTTCTCAATGAGTTTAAGTCCTGAAATTATCTCTTCGTGCATAGGGTTTCCATCCAGTATCCCCGGACGGGCGAGTTCGTGCTTACCCTTCTCTTTAAAGACTGTTCTGTGCACCCCTATTATCGTTTCATACCCTGCAATCCCTGGAATTAGAGCCTTCCTTCCCCCACCAAATCCCGCGAGATAATGGAAGTTTATGGAACCGAATACAACCAAACAGTCACATATCCGAACCAGTCGGTTAAGATAAACTGGAACTTTGGAACTAGTGTACCCGAAAAAGGTCAGTTCTCGGTCGTCGTAGCAGTCATGGTCTTTGGACGGTACGCTTTTGTATATTTCTTCACCTAAGATCTCCATTTTTTCAGATTCACTATGCTTTCTGTGATTTCCTAAAGCGAAAAGGATCGTAACATCCTTTCCTTTTAGGTACTTTCTATAAATTAGGGGCAAAATTAGACAGACACCGGCATATCTTGTTATGTCTGGAACAATCACAAGGACTTTCTCGAAGTCTTTTATCCACACTGAAAAAGGTCTTTCACCTACGGGATTTTCAAGCTTGTCAATGAGCTTTTCCTCGAGAGAGAGGATGGGCTTTTTTCTCTCTATTTCTATTTGGCGTACGAGCCACTTTTCAGGAATTGAAAAATCTACGAAACCTCTGCCGTAACGCAGTCTTATCACCTTCTACTCCAGAAAACCTTTTTTCCACCGAAGATTGCGTTCTCACCCAGCTCTTCCTCTATTCTCAAAAGCCGATTGTACTTTGCAACCCTTTCACTTCTCGATATTGATCCTGCTTTTATCTGTCCGGCATTCACTGCAACAGCAAGATCTGCAATAAATGTATCTTCGGTCTCTCCAGATCTGTGGGAAATCACACACGTATAACCAGCCCTTTTTGCCATTTCAACTGTAACGAGTGTCTCTGTAAGTGTGCCTATTTGATTAGGCTTCACAAGCACGCTATTTGCTATCCCTTCCTTTATCCCCTCCGAGAGGATCTTTGGATTCGTCACAAACACGTCATCACCCACGATCTGTATTCTTTGGGAACATCTTTTTGTGAAGAGTTTCCAACCTTCTTTATCGTTCTGTGCAAATGCATCTTCTATTGAAACGATAGGGTACCTATCGAGCAATGATTCGTAATATTCGCACAGTCCGTAGGTATCGAAGGTCTTGCCATCGAGGTAGTATTTGCCGTCTCTATAAAATTCGCTGGATGCTGAATCGAGCGCAAAAAGAACATCTTCCCCTGGCTTGTACTTCGCTCTCTCCACAGCAAGCATGAGAAAATCTAGAGCTTCTTCCGTTCTTTTCAAATTCGGCGCAAAGCCTCCTTCATCTCCCACACCAGTCGAATGGCCCTTCTCAGCAAGAATAGTCTTTAAGGTATGAAATACTTCCGCCCCTATTCTTAGGGCATCCTTCAAAGTTTCCGAACCCACAGGAACGATCATGAACTCCTGTATGTCGAGATCGTTTTGGGCGTGAACCCCTCCGTTTATAACGTTCATAAGAGGAACTGGTATTTCCCGTGCCCTAATCCCTCCTATGTACCTATAAAGCGGAAGATCCAAATAGTTCGCCCCTGCCCTTGCTACAGCGAGAGAGACTCCAAGAATAGCATTGGCACCGAGTTTACTTTTGTTTTCCGTTCCATCGAGCTCAAGCAAACGATTATCGATGGAAAGCTGGTCTAAGGCAGACATCCCTTTTATATTCGGTCCGATTATCCTTTTTACGTTCTCTATAGCCTTTGTGACACCTTTCCCTTTGTACCTATTCTCATCCCCGTCCCTCAGTTCTAAAGCTTCCCTTTCTCCTTTGGAAGCACCGGAAGGAACGATAGCGCATCCTCTCGTACCATCTTCCAGTATAACTTCTACTTCCACAGTTGGATTTCCCCTGCTATCCAAAACTTCCCTTGCAAGAACATCTCTTATTACTGCCATAGATTCCTCCTTTAGGTTTCAAAAATCAACCTTCATTTGGAAGAAATCTTTAACAAATTCTAGGAAGAGGAGTTCCAGAGAGCATGTTTAGCCTTCTTGTCCCGCCGATTAATGTTTTCATAAATACGTTTCCACTCCCTTCTCTCACTACCCCTATCTTCGATGCTCCTTTAAGCCCAAGTTCATCTCTCATAAAATTCAAGACACTCTGAGCTTCGTCTCTTCCAATGAAAAGCACAAATTTCCCTTCGTTTGCGAGATAGAGCGGATCTAAACCTAAGGTCTCACATATCCCCTTTACCTCCTCATCGATCGGGATGTCAGCTTCTTCTAATAGGAAGTCTACACTACCTATGGATGATGCTATCTCTTTGAGACAAGTGGCAAGGCCGCCTCTTGTTAGATCTCTCATGTATTTTACCTTTTTGAATTCTTTGAGAATCCTCTCTATTACGCCATTTAAAGGAGCACAGTCACTTACAATCTTTGTCCTAAAGTTAAAGTTTCCCCGTTCAAGCAGTATGCAAAGCCCATGATTCCCAAGAGGCCCGCTCACGATTATTGAATCATCGGGTTCTATATACATCTTTCCGAGTCTTACCCCGTTTAAGCGAACTCCAATTCCGGTTGTGGTTATAAATATCTTGTCAACTTGGTTTCTACCAACAACTTTTGTATCCCCTGCTATTATGCTCACATTTGCCTCTTTACACGCGTAAGACATAGAAATTACGATCTTTTCAAGAATCTCCAGTTCGAGCCCCTCTTCCATAATAAAAGAAGCTGCGATATAGAGGGGTTTTGCACCTGAAACTGAAAGATCGTTAACCGTGCCAAAAACAGAGAGCTTACCTATGTCCCCGCCAGGAAAGAAGATTGGATCCACAACGTAACTATCCGTCGTTATGACTATCTTTTCGCTTTTTAAATCGACCGCGGTCGCATCGTCCATCTGGAGGAGGAGTTCATTCCCGATATACGGCAGGAAGTACTGTTCCAAGAGCTCGTGCGTGAGTAACCCACCATCACCGTGCGAAAGGAGAATGACATCTTTCGTTTTCATTGGCTATCCCCCATAGTTGTAATAGGCTGCACAGGCTCCCTCTTGAGAAACCATACAGGGGCCAAATGGCTCTTTAGGATTACAGACTTTTGAAAAGAGACTACAATCGGTGGGTATCTTTTTCCCTTTGACTATATCCCCGCATATACAACCTTTTCTCTCCGGGACTGATTCCACCTCCGGTAGCGGAAATTTAGCCTCCGCATCGAAATCCCTATACTCTTCTTTTATCTTCAAACCGCTTCCCGGGATCTCCCCAAACCCTCTCCAACGCGCATCCGAAGGCTCAAATACCGTATAAATAGCTCGCTTTGCAGTTAAGTTACCCTCAGGTTTAACGAGTCTTTTGTACCCTATCTCAACTTTAGCTTCTTCTCTTTTTATGTGAGCTAAAATGATGCCTATCGCCTCAATGACATCTGTAGGCTCAAAACCAGAAACACAGCAGGGTATTCTATAATCGTCGGCTATGAATTCGAACGCCCTCGACCCTGTGATTGTGCAAACGTGACCTGGAAGGATAAGTCCGTCCAGCGAAATCTCTGGATCATCAAGAAGCGCCTTCATCGCAGGAGGAAGGCACTTGTGTAGCGAAAATAAAGAAAAATTCTGTAGTCTTTGCCTTTTTGCCTCAAGGATACAATGCGCAAGAAGGGGAATTGTGGTCTCAAAGCCTATTCCCACAAATACGATCTCTTCGTCTGGGTGGTCCTTGGCATAATTTAAGGCATCACTAGGAGAATAAAAGACTTCAATTCGAGCGCCCTTGGCTCTTTCTTTCTCAAGCGAAGATAGAGAGCCTGGAACCTTAATCATATCACCAAACGTACAAAGGGTTATATTGTCCATCTGAGCATAAAGGATTATTTTGTCAATGTCCATCTGGTCCGTGACACAAACTGGACAACCAGGACCACTTATAAGTTCTACCGTTTCAGAAAAGAGGGATCTTATTCCGCTTTTCGAGATAACCATCGTATGCGTACCGCATACTTCCATGATCTTTATTCTTCGCCCAAGTTTTTCTTTAAGACTTCTACTTAAAGACAAAACTTCATCGATTAGATCTTTTACCCATTCATCGACCATAGTAGATTATCTCCCTTAGCATCTCCAATCGCATCTTTGCATCTTCCTTTTCTATCTTTCCTATTGCAAACCCCGCGTGGACCATCACGTAATCACCCTTTTTTACTTCCTCATCCAGGATGTGGAGATGGACTTTGAAGACCGCTCCGTTAGAATCTACAAGTGCCCAATTTTCATCCTCATTCACATCTAAGACCAAAGCAGGAATTCCCAGGCACATCCTCACCCTCCTTTATTTTTGCGGCAAGTATAGCAGCCTGACCCAAGGCTATTCCTCCGTCATTTGGGGGAACTTTTGTGTGGAAGTACACTTCTAACCCCAAATCTTTTAAAATTCTTTTTGTCTTCTTTAGAATAAAGTCATTGTGAAACGTGCCCCCGCTAAGCACAACCCTTTTTACGTTTCTTTGAGCGCTAGCCATTTTCACACATTCCTTTATAATCTCAACTACGGTGTTATGGAACTTATGGGATATAAACTCGGCAGATCGACCAGAGACCCTTTCGCGAACGACCCCCAAGATCACCTTATCCGGATAAATAACCCCATTTACTATCTCAAAATCGTACCGATCTTCCATTTCATCACCCTCAAAGGTTTGCACAAGTTCGGCAAGTTCGATCGCAGCCTGTCCCTCATAACTCGTTTTTTCGCATAAACCGACCATAGCTGATACCGCATCAAAAAGTCTCCCACATCCTGAGGATAAAGGATTGTTGAACCCCTTTTTTAAGACCTCAACTATAAGCGCGGTCCTTTCCTTTCCAAAAATCTTTTCAGCCCAGTATAGTCCCTCTTCCCCCAAAAAAGAATAGAGATAGCTTATGGCCATTCTCCAAGGTTCCCGAATTGCTATTTCGCCTCCAGGTAGTGGACAGTATGCAAGATGAAAAAGTCTTTCGTAAGTTCTGTAGTTCCCAAGAAGGATCTCAAAGCCCCAAAGGTTTCCATCAGTTCCGTAACCTGTTCCATCAAGTACAACACCTATCACTTCTTTTTCATCTAAACAGTTTTCTGCCATACAGCTCACCATATGGGCGTGGTGGTGTTGGCATCCAAAATGAATCTCGGCAGGCAAGGATTTGGCAAAAGAACTAGAAAGGTAATTCGGGTGAAGGTCAAAGGCTATCGCTTTAGGTGAAACGTCTAAAAGTCTACATAGGTTCCTAAAACAGTTTAGGAGATTTTCCCGGCCCTCCTCTGTGTCTATTTCGCCCACGTATTGGCTCATAAAAGCTTTATCGTTTTTTATGATACAAATATTATTCTTCATTTCTCCACCTATTCCCACAGTTACTTTTGGTGCCACAAAGGGAAGGGTTATCGGTTCTGGGACATATCCTCTAGAGAGCCTGAAAAACTGGACATTATTGTCTACTAATTTGACGACTGAATCATCACACCGGTTAACTATATCCCTTTCGTGAAAGACAAAAAAATCGCATATCTTTCCAAGCTTTGTCACTGCCTCCTCATTACTTATGACGATTGGGAGTTCCGAGACATTTCCACTTGTCATAACAAGTACTTCGAATGGACCTAAAAAAAGCAATATGTGGAGAGGCGTGTAAGGGAGCATTACACCGAGGGTCTTAATACCAGGGGCAAGAATATCCGGAAGATCACAATCTATTCTCCTTTTTAGAACGACAATCGGAGCGTGACAAGATGTAAGAAGTCTTTCCTCCTCTTCCGAGAGAAGGCAATACTTTTTTACAGTCTCTTTGTCTTTACACATGACCGCGAAAGGTTTTTTTGGCCTTCTCTTTCTTAATCTCAACTCTTGTACTACGTCTTCGTTTTTTGCATCGCATGCAAGATGGAAACCGCCAAGGCTTTTTAACGCAATTATTTTTCCCTCCTGTAATTTCTCCCAAACGAATTGTAACCAGTTATTCTCATCGGCAACTTTAATTCCTTCTCTATTCGCAACCCATACTTTTGGACCACACCTTGGACAGCATGTCGGTTGAGCGTGAAACCTCCGATCTTTAGGGTCGTGATACTCCCTTTCGCAATCCGAACACATGACGAATTTTTTCATCGATGTTTTGTCTCTATCATAGGGAATCGAATAGACTATCGTAAACCTCGGACCGCAGTTTGTGCAATTCGTAAAAGGATACATGTACCTTCTGTCTTTGGGGTTCAGAATATCGGTTTTGCAATCATTACATGTTGCCACATCTGGAGGAATAAGGGCCTTCCTTTCTTTGTCTTTTTCACTTTCAACTATGACGAATGAAGTGTAGTTACATACTGGCAGCTCCTCAAACTCTATATTTTCAATTTTTGCCAAAGGAGGGGGGTTTTTTCGCAGAAGTTCCAAAAAACGAAAAAGTTTTTCTTTTTTACCCTCCACATCTATCACAACGCCTTCACTGGAATTGAAGACTTTCCCCGTTAGATTGAACTCCCTCGCATGCTGGTAAACGTAAGGTCTGAATCCGACTCCCTGGACTGTCCCATGAACTTTTATAAGATACCGTATAGCTTCCGAGCTACCGGCCATCGCTAAAAAAAATATCTTGGAAGAGCTTTTCCGCTCTGGCATAAAGATCGGTGGCAAGAATCTTATCCACCGAACCCAAGGCTTTCTCAAAATTTTCGTCGAAAGGAAGGGTTCCCAGGATAGGAACATGGTCTAAAAAACAGAGATCCTGTGATTCTTTATCTATTTTTTGGTTCTCAATAACTCCTATTATTTCGATTCCCCTTCCTTTAAGAATGGCTATCTCTTTTTTCAGTACCTCTTTTGCCACTTTCGAAGGAGTTGTTGTGAGCAAAAACCTGGCCTTTTTTAAAAACCTTAAAACTTCGAGCGTAACTTCGCCTGTTCCTGGAGGTAAATCAAGGATCAGATAATCGAGCTTTTTCCAGATCGTAGTGGAAAGGAACTCCAATATTGCGTTAGATAAATCTTTTCCCCGCATAGGAAGAGGGTTCCCTTTGGTAAATAAAGAGATACACATGTATGAAATCCCATTCCATTGAGGAGGAATGATCCCCCTATCCTCTTCAACATGGACGTCATCAATTCCCAGGATAACGTGTGTGGATGGTCCGTAAAAGTCCATGTCGAATAGTCCTACCCTTTTTTCTCTCTTGGAAAGAAAAAGTGCAAGAAGGCAGGCCACTGTGGTCTTTCCTACCCCCCCTTTTCCACCGGAGATAGCTATTATCTCACCTATATTTGAAAGTCTCTTTTCAATCACTGACAGTCTTGGATCTAGCATATTCTCCCGCTTATAGACTCGATAACTACACCCCTTCCTCTTTCAAGTTCAAAATCTGAGCTTCCGCAGGATGGACATTTTATGAACCCGTGAGCCACCTCAGGTATGAAGTGGATAAATTCCTTTTCCTCTTCACCCATTGATCTTAGTACCTCCACATATGGCCATTCCGTCTCACAGACATGGCACTTAAAAAAGGCGGGTTCTTCTAATATGTCGAAGTTCTTTTCGGAAAGTTCGTATCCGTAATGCCTAAAGATGCTCTCCATGGCGAAGCACAAAATATCCTTTTCCATCCTTTGGAGCTCGCCGATCCGCAAGACTATCCGGTCAAGGAATCTCATTCCATTTTTTTCAGCCTCTTTGAGGACCGTAAGGACAATCGATTCCGCAACTGCCCACTCATGCATCGCTTATCCTTTTTTGGTGAGGAATTTTTTGATCGTCTCTTTGAATGATGGTTCGTCTGCCATTTCGGAAACAAAATACCTCTCTTTCTCAAGAAGAGTCGAAAGATCCGGGAATATGCTCGCGTTTATGAGCTCTTTATACGGGCCTAAAACGTGTAGGGGCAAGGCTTTGAGATCGGCTATTAATTTTTGGAGAACCGAATCTAAATCTCTATCCTCTACGACAAAGTTTATAAGACCCATGTCGTACGCCTTCTCAATGGGTATATTTTCAGACAAAAGATAGAGTTCGTTCGTCCTTTTTAGTCCCAGTATCCTTGATAGAAATATAGTTACGCCCCCATCCGGGGTTAAGCCTATCCTCCTGTAACCCAAATTGAGGTAAGAGCTTTTTGATGCTATCGTTAAATCGCAAGCAAGAGCAAGACCTATTCCGGCTCCTACTATCCCTCCTTCGATTACTGAAATCCATATCTTTGGCATAGTTCTGATCTTTTTTATGATTTCGTTTAATATCATAGCCATTCCGTCAATGCGGGCTTTCGAATCATGGGCATCCACAAACTCCTTTATGTCCCCTCCCGCGGAAAAGAAATTTCCCGAACCTCTAAGAACTACGATAGATGAATCTGTCTTTTCCGCGTTATAGACAGATTTCTTTAAGGATTTTAAAAGGTCGCTATTTAGGGCATTCCTTTTGTCGGGCCTATTAAGAATAATTGTATAAACCCCTTCCTCTAACGATTCTTTTACAAGCTCCATTCCCGATACCTCCAAAGATTCGTGATGGGGAAATCAGAGTCTCTTCCCAGAGACCTTAAAGAAATTGTGGGACCGCACGGTGCTTGCCTCCTTTTGTATTCGTTCTTAAAGAACCTCATGAGAGTCTCCTTTACAGTCTCAAGCAGAGGCTTGTTCTCAACTTCCAAACCACCCATTTTTCCTTCGATGTACTCTTCGATTAATGAATCGAGGACATGATAGGGAGGTAGCTCATCTGTGTCTTTCTGATTAAACTTAAGCTCAGCACTCGGTTCCTTTTCAAGCACCCTTTTTGGAATGATGAAACGCCCTTCTTTTTTGTTTACGTATTCGCATAGCCTGTAAATTAAAGTTTTAGGCACGTCCTTTAAGACCGCGAAACCCCCGGCGGAATCTCCGTAAAGAGTAAAATAGCCCGTTGCAAGTTCGGATTTATTCGAAGTCGTAAGGACAAGCGCTCCTTTGTTGTTTGAAAAGGCCATAAGTAGGTTAGCCCTTATTCTTGCCTGTATGTTTTCTACTGTAACCTCTCTCAATTCTTCAACTAGTATTCCCTTTAGAAGATTGAAATAGGATTCAATTAAACCATCTATTGGTACTTCCAAAAGCTCTATTTGGAGGTTACGGGCAAGTTGTTTTGCATCTTCATAACTTTCTTTAGCCGTATAACGGCTCGGCATAAAAAGACCAGTTACGTTCTGAGAACCCAATGCCCGAGAGGCTATATACGCGGTGAGGGCAGAATCGATCCCCCCGCTTATACCGAGGCAGGCAGTCTGAAACCCGTTTTTATGGGCATAGTCCTTCGTTGCAAGAATAAGTGCTTTCAGTATCTCTTCTTCAAGAACATCCTTTGGAGGGCTTCCACGTAACGGTACTATAGGTTTTTCATAATCCTTTTTAGAAACTTTCTCCTCAAAAAGCGAAACTTCTCCTCTAAGTTCGAAGTCAAAAAAGATTAAGTCCTCTTCAAAAGTCTTTGCTTCAGATAGGATTCTTTCACCGTAACCTACAAAGCTTCCACCGTAAAAAATCCACTCATCCTGTCCACCCACAAGGTTCACGTAACAAAAATGAAGATCGGGAAATGATTTCTTTAGGGCCTCTCTTTTCTTGTCTATCTCTCCGACCCTATAGATCGAGGAATCCAAAACCAAAATCAAGGGTGTATCCTTTCGCTTTTCGTAATCCGTAAACTCTTCTCCCATAAGAATCTCTAGTTGTACGCCACCAACACTTACGACACATGGCCTATCACCCGGATGAAAGTATCTGGTCTCATCGAGATGGGTAAGCCTTTTTATTCGCCTTTTCTCGTAAGATTTAAGAACGCCCCCTTTTGAAATGATATAGGCTGAATTAAATAGCGAGTCTCCAAAAAGCCTGACGGATGGAATTACCGCAACTATACCATTTGTGTGTGGCAAAAGATATTCTATGCCTTTTTCCGCTTCTTTTACAAAACTCTTGCAGGTGAATAGATCGTAAGCAGGGGAACCTGTTACGGAAAACTCGGGAAATATAACGAGATCTGCTCCAAAGTCTTTAGATTTCTCAATAAAAGAAGCGATCTTTTGCGCATTGCCCAAGATATCGCCCACCTTTGAATTTATCTGGGCAATAGCAACCCTTAGGACTGGCATGGTTTTTTTTAACATAACAAGTGATAATGTGCAACAAGCCTAGAATTCCCAAGGCAGAGCAAAGCCGGGCATGGAAACCTCAATAACAAGTGGCTCATCCCAGTTCACTTTTCTTAGGATATTTAGAATCTCCTCTTCAGTTTTAGCTCTGGCCCCTTTTAACCCGAAAGCCTCCGCAATTTTTAAAAAATCCGGATTTTCAAGGTCCATCGATCCTTTAAACCCGTACCTTTTTTCCATCATCCGTTCTAAAATTCCAAAGCTTAAGTTGTTATAGATTAGAACAATTACAGGAACTCTGTACTTTGTTAACGTGGAAAGTTCTGCTATGGACGGAAGTATTCCACCATCGCCAGAGACGGAAAGGCATGGCCTTTCTGGGACTGCGAGCTTAGCTCCAATTGCGGCAGGCAAGCCGTAAAATATTGTCGACGAACCTCTGGAAATCAAGAAGGTTCTCTGCTCATAGACCGGAAAACAGTATTCTGCCCAGTAAGAAAGCATGCTTAAGTCCCAAACTGTGATTGTTTCTGGCGGGATGGCTTTTCTTATAGTTTCTATGACCCTAAATCCCAGATTTTCCCTTTTCTTTTCAATTTCCTCCCTGTACGTTTTTTTTAGTTCATCGATTCGCCAATCAGATTTTATGCCAGAAAGGACCTCGCTTAACACATCGAGTAACGTCTCTGGTTCTCCAATAAAGGTGAGGGCTGCCTTAAAGTTTTTATTGAACCATGCCCCATCCACATCTAACTGGACAAGGTTTCGGAATTTTATTCCCCTCCTTTTCGTGTCTTGCTCCCTAAGCCTTGTCCCTACGGCTATCACGATATCTGCTTCTTCCAGCATCCGTCTTACTAAACCCCTTTGCATGACATTCCCAAATGCATAGGGCTTTCGCTCATCCACAACCCCTTTGCCCCCTGTTGTGGTAAGTAAAGGGATGCGGCCTTCCATACATATTCTGTCGAAAGTTTCTTTTGCGGCCTCTATCATTACGTTCGAACCTGCAATTATTAAAGGCCTTTTTTTCTCTTTCATAAGCTCTTTGAACTTACTACAGAATTCCCCAGGACCCTCTCCTTTCTCTTCCGTCTCTTCTTCTTGAAAATCGCACTTAATATCTTTCTCGAGTAAAACAAAAGGTATGGAAACCAAAACGGGTCCCCATCTTCCTCTTTTGGTCTCTTTGAACGCATTTTCAAGGGAGGAAAAGAGTTTTACTGGCTCGGTTACCCGAATAATTTTCTTTGTTATCCCTTCGAAGATTCTTTCGGGCTCTTTTAACTCATGAAGTACACCAATTTCTTTCTCGACTCTGTCGGTGTCCATGTGAATAAGAAGGATCGGAACCTGGGAGGAGAAAGCCTCAAAACAGCCAAGAACGGAATTGCAAAGACCCGGACCGGGGGTAAGCACGACAATTGCCGTTTTTTTTGATGCCCTTGCGTAGCCATCAGCCATGAAGATAAGGCTTCTTTCACAACGAGCATTTATGATTTTGATCCCTCTCGATAACAACGATTCCGCGAGAGGAATCGAATGGACGCCCGGTACGGAAAAGACCTCTTTTACTCCTTTTTCTTCTAGGAAGTTCGTTATTAAGTCTTTGCCTTTTGACTTCACTTTCTCATTTAGTTTAGCATAATGTACCTTTCCGTTAAATAAAATTCTACTTGACAAACCGTGATTCAATTCCGTTTAATAATATAAACTTTCGGTTTTACTATACTGCTACAATGAAAAATGTTAGCATAGGCGAAAGAATAAGGATGCTGAGACAGGCGAAGAATCTGACTCAAGAAGAGCTCGCAATCCGGGCCGGTCTTACCAAAGGTTTTATCTCCCAAGTCGAAAGGAATCTCACATCCCTATCAGTTGAAAGCCTCATAGGGATACTCGATGCTCTGGATGAAAAACCGTCCACTTTTTTTGACGAAACTTTTGATGAGAAGATAACCTTCAAGCACAAAGACAGAGTTGATATGGAGATGGAAAATGTGAGGTCTTTTAAGATCCTCGTTCCTGCAGCACAGAACAGGCGAATGGATCCGGGGCTTTTAGAACTGGATCCTGGAGAAAAAACTCCAGATGAAGAGCCTCACGAGGGTGAGGAGTTCGGTTTTGTTCTTTCTGGAAGTGTAGAGCTCGTCTACGGCGGAAAGATATACAAGCTGAAAAAGGGAGAGTGCTTTTACTTTAAGGCTAATAAAAAACATTACATTGCCAATAGGAAAAAAAAGAGGGCCCAGATTCTCTGGGTTTCCTCACCACCAAACTTCTAGGGATTTACGATGAAGTTTGGAATGCCAAGGAGGTGGGAAGATGATTGTAAAAACCCCGACTAAGTACTTTCTTGTAAGTGGCCATTCTGAAGGCTTTTCAGTCCTTAATGCCTTCGACGGTGCTCTCCTCGCTTCAGGTATCGGCGACACAAACATAGTCAAAATGTCAAGTATCCTTCCTCCAGCTTGCAAGGAGATAAATCCTCCCCTTCCGCTACCACAGGGTGCCCTAGTACCTGTTGCGTACGCTACTATATCAAGCACTGTACCTGGTGAGATAATCTCGGCTGCAGTTGCGATCGGGATACCAGAAGACGAAACGCAAGCAGGTCTTATAATGGAATACTCTGCAAAGGAAGAGGAGAGTTTCGTCGTTGAAAAAGTAAAAAAGATGGTGGAAAAGGGAATGGAGATGAGAAAAAGAAAAATTAAGGAGATAAAGTACATATCCTCTACGCATAGGGTCAAAGAGATCGGGGCTGTATTTGCGGGGGTTGTGCTTTGGGACTAGAAACCCCGGATAATGCCAAATACATGGGAGCCCAGAATGATTATGAGGGTTCGGAAATTGTGCTTGTTGGATGCCCGTTGGATATTACATCCAGTTTCAGAGGCGGCACAAGGTTCGCTCCCGAAACTATAAGGAGGGCTTCTTGGACCCTCGAAACCTACAGTCCTTATCTTAGGAGGGATCTTAGGGAAGTGAAGCTCTCGGATGTCGGCAACATGCCACTTATCCCTTCTGATCTTAAGGAATCACTGAAGCTTATAGAGAGACGAACCTTGGAGCTTCTTCAAGATTCTAAAAAGACCATCTTTTTGGGCGGAGAACATCTTATAACCTATCCGATAGTGAAGGCTTTGAAACAACATGTGAACGGTTTGCAGATAATTCATTTTGATGCCCACTGGGACTTGCGAAACTCTTACGAAGGTATGGAGCTTTGCCATGCAACCGTTATGAAAAGGATAAAGGAACTGGGGATCGAGAAAGTCTTCCACATTGGCGTCCGTTCAGGAACAGAGGAAGAATTCAAATTGGGAAAGTTGGTAAGGTCGCCGAATTTGCTAAAGGAGGAGATCGATTTTCGAACTCCTACTTACATAACATTCGACATGGATGTTCTCGATCCCTCTCTCGTTCCCGGCGTAACAACTCCTGAGCCTGGTGGACTCTTTTTCCACGATATTATGGAGTACCTACAATCCATGTCTGGTATGGATATTGTGGGGGCAGACTTAGTTGAGCTTGCACCGGACTATGATCCCACCTTTGTCTCCTCCATATGCGCGGCGAAGGTGGTAAGAGAGCTTATTCTGCTTATGGCATAAAAAAATCTTCGAAAGGAGGGCAGAATGAAAGGAAGGGTACTCATAATAGGAGCAGGCGCAGTAGCCACTGTTTGTGCACACAAATGTGCCCAAAATCCTGAATATTTCAAAGAGATAATCGTTGCAAGTAGAGACATCACTAAATGTGAGGCCATAAGAGAAGCAATAAGAAGCAAATACCAGAGAGACATAGAGGTAGCTCGGGTGGACGCGGATAAGGTGGACGAGCTTGTGGATTTAATAGAAAAGTACAAACCCGACATCGTCATTAACTTAGCGCTTACATACCATGACCTAAATATTATGGAGGCTTGTCTCCAAACAGGAGTCCATTATCTTGATACAGCAAGCTACGAGGCCTTAGAAGAGGCCTATTATGAGTACAGCTGGCAGTGGGCTTTCGACGAGAAATTCAAAAAAAGAGGGATAATGGGGATTCTGGGATGCGGATTCGATCCTGGAGTAACAAACGTTTATGCCGCGTACGCCCAAAAGCATTTATTCGATGAAATAAACTACATAGACATTCTCGACTGTAACGGGGGAACTCACGGCCTACCTTTTGCTACAAATTTTAATCCGGAACTTAACATAAGGGAGGTCCTACAAAAAGGACGCTACTGGCAGGAAGGAAGATGGATAGAGACCCCTTCGATAATCGACGAAAACGCGATACACTTTACATTTAATTATCCGGAGGTAGGGCCGAGAGAGAGTTATCTCATAGCCCACGAAGAACTTGAATCCCTAGTTATCCACATAAAAGGCGTAAAGAGGGCCAGGTTCTGGATGACCTTTTCAGAAAGCTACCTCAATCATTTAAGGGTACTCAAAAACGTGGGGCTTACAAGGATAGATCCTGTAGAATATGAAGGTCACAAGATAATCCCTCTGAGATTCTTGAAGACTCTTCTTCCTTCCCCGATCTCTTTGGGTCCTAGGTATAAAGGGAAAACGGTGATAGGAAACGTTATGACCGGCAAAAAGGATGGAAAGGTGATCACAAAATACATATACAACGTTTGTGACCACGAGGAGGCTTATAGGGAGACGGGTACCCAGGCAATAGCCTATACGGCTGGCGTGCCCGCTATGATAGGGGCGATGATGCTTCTTAGTGGAGAATGGCTTGCCCCTGGAGTTTACAATGTGGAACAGCTCGATCCTGATAAGTTTATGGACGCGATGAATCGATACGGTCTGCCTTGGAAGGTCGTCGATTGGGAACCATTACCCGATACGCCTTAAAAGATATGGAGGCGACCGATACCATAAAGGTAAGAAGAAGAAATCTCTTTCGGGAGAGGCTCGATCTTTTCCTCTCCCTTTTGGAAAATGTAGAAACCCCGTCTTACGTCATAGATGAATTGCTGATCGAAGAGAACATGAAAGTTATGCGCTATGTTAAAGACAGAACCGGTTGTCGGATCTTACATGCTCTTAAAGCTTACGCTGGTTATTATGTTTTCCATATTATGCGAAAGTATTTGGATGGTGTATGCGCAAGCGGTCTTTACGAGGCGAGACTTGGAAAGGAGAAATTTAAAAAAGAGGTTCACACATTTGGTGCGGCTTATCCCGAAGATCAAATAGAGGGTATCATTAGGTTTTCAGATGTTGTCATCTTTAACTCATTTAACCTAGTCGAGAGATTCGCCCGCAGAGTCAAGGAATCGAACAAACAGGTTGGGATAAGGGTAAATCCGGGATATTCAGAAGTCAAAACTAGGATGTACGATCCTTGCGCTCCAAATTCTAGACTTGGGGTTGTTCGAGAAGTATTCGAAGAAGAGTACCCAAAATACAAAGATCTCATCGATGGCATACATTTTCATGCCATGTGCGAACAGAATTCTGATGTTTTAGCCAGGATAATCGAGCACTTTACGATGAATTTCGGACCCTATCTCAAAAACGTAAAATGGGTAAGTTTTGGGGGAGGCCACCATATAACGAGAGACGATTACGATATTGAACTTCTAATACGCCTCATCGAGGATTTCAAGGGGACTTACGGTGTGGAGATTTACTTAGAGCCTGGAGAAGCAAGTGTCCTCGAATGTGGGTACTATGTAACGTCCGTTTTAGATATCGTAAAAAATGGCATGAATATAGCGATTATAGATGGGTCCGCCGAGGCCCATCTTCCTGATGTTCTCCTTATGCCTTATAGACCTAACATTGTGGGATCGTCAGAACCATACGTGAAACCATACACCTATCGAATAGGCGGCGTAAGCTGTCTAGCGGGAGATATAATTGGCGATTATTCTTTTGATGAACCCCTCTATGTAGGGAAAAAACTCGTATTTACGGATATGGTCCATTACACTATCGTGAAAAATAACACTTTCAACGGGATAAAATTACCATCGATCGTTCTTATTAGAAAGGATGGTAGACTTAAAGTAGTAAAGAGGTTTTCATTTAGAGACTTCCTAAGGCGCGTGTAAGGTTTTAAGGACCCTTTAGCTCTTCGAGGAATGCCAAAGCTTCTTCCCGGACCTCAGTCGATTTTTCGGTGAAACGCAAGATCGATACTTTTCTTCGGACATCCTCCTTCGTTCTCTCTGGGAGGTGGTGATACATTGATTTAAGTTTCTCCAAAGCTGCGAGTATAATTTTTTCATCTTTCGTATCCATGATTAGCATGAGAGTCGACGCATCATCGGGCAGTCCATACTTGTCAATGTAAGCTTTGACATTTTTCAAAAAGCTTTCCGTCCCGTAAGAAGCGTGAATTTTGTTATAAAGTTTGTCATGCTCAAGCGTCCCCTTTTCTCCTTTTAGGAGTCTCTCTAAAGCCTCTTTTGCCCTTTTGGTTTTCCAGCGGTCCAGCTTTTGCGGTCTCTCTCTTTTCTCTTCTTTACGGACGTGTTTGCTTCTGTCCCTTAATCTGTCGATCTCTCTCCAAGAAAGCCTTTCTCTTTCCTCATCGTACTCTCCCATTTCCCCCCCCATATTTTATGGCTTCATTCATTGAGCCACTTCTAAACCCGCGTAGGTCCAGCGTGACATACACATACCCTAAACCTTTCAAGCTCTCAACAACTTTTTTTCTTAGCTCCGAACTCATAAAACGGTTTATCTCATCTTCGCCGACTTCTATTCTGGCTAATTCTCCGTAGTGCCTTACCCTTACAACCCTAAATCCCATTTCCAAAAGAAGCTCTTCCGCGGTATTGACCATACGGAGTTTTTCTTCTGTTATTCTCTGCCCGTAGGGGAAACGGGACGCCAGACAAGCAAAGGATGGTTTATTCTGTGTTGGTAAGTTCATCTCTTCTGAAAGCGCCTTTATCTCCCTTTTTGTCAATCCACATTCAGAAAGGGGACTTCTGATACCTAGCTCTCTAAGCGCCCTAATGCCGGGTCGGAAATCACCTTCGTCGTCTTTCGTCGTCCCGTCTAACACATATTCTTTTTTGAATTTTGTCGCCATTTTTAAAAGTTTTTCGAAAAGTTCTCTTTTACAGTGATAACATCTCTCTAGAGAATTCTCCACTATTGCTTCTACTTCCAGCTCGTTATGCTCTATTATTATGTGGTCTGCTCCCAAAAATCTTGCAGTTTTTTCAGCATCTTTTATTTCCCTTTCGGGAAAGAAAGGTGATCTTGCTGTAACCAAAAGAACATTTTCTTTCCCCAAGCAATCTAAAGAAAGTTTTGCAAGAAAAGTACTGTCCATTCCTCCGGAATAGGCAATAAGCACTCTTCCCATCTCTCGAATAGTCTCTCTGAGCGTCAAAAGTTTCTCCTTAGTTTCGTCGTACATCAAATTTTAGTGTTCCTCTTCGTAACCCGTGATGAACATAGCTTTTATATGGGCCAGAGGCGTAGGACCGAGTGTGGCAAAGTATAGATGTACCACAATGAAAGCCAGATAAAAAATGGTGAGAAAGACGTGGATAGTGTCGACTATTAAAATTCCTCCTAAGAGGTTTATCCATTTTGAAAAGTAAGCTGGATTCCAAAGCATTAATCCCGTTATGATCTGGACAGGCATAAATAGCATTACAAAATGGTACGAAATTTTTTGGAGCGGGTTGAACTTACTTTCTGGTTTAGGTTCGTGGGGATTCCGGTCTCCAATTAGGAGTCCATAACCGTAGTAAACTGATTGTCTTATAAGGTCTATTAAGAACTTTCCAATTTCTCCCGGTTTTGCCGGAATATATAGGGTGAATATCTTTCCTGTCGCATGGTAGTAGACTGCCCAGAAAATGAAGTTACCTATCAAAACAAAACCGAATATGTTGTGAAGGCTAACCGCGGTTCTAAATGATATAATCTCGAACACGTCTCCATACCTCATCTGAAGTCCCGTAAGCATAAGAACAAAGAAACATATGGCGTTTATCCAGTGCCAGATCCGGACGGGGAGTGGATGTAAGTAAACCCGTCTATTCATGCAAAAGACCCCTTTTTCTCCATTTCCTCGTAAGTATCCTCAAAGTGATATGGATTGCCGGAACGAGTAAAGCCCCAAAAACTGAAACGATCAATAGAAAATCGACTATTGCGAGCCTTGTGCTTCCGAAGACGTAAAATTCGGAAAGGGGCGATAGTGTGCTTTTAGTGCTAAGAACATCTTTATGGGCCTTAAAAACGAAGGGCCAACCATATTCGTCCCTGAATAATAAAAACGCGTCTCTGAAAAAGGGTGAATCTGCTCTGTGACACACCTCACAACTCCTTAAAGCCTTCTCCTTTGGCTCCGTAAAATGCGAAAGTATAGGATCCCTAACATCCATCCACCCTATTAGCGTAAGTGTTACTCCCCTCCTTAAAAGGTCATCGAAGATCTCCCAAAGTTCCCGACTTTCTACATATCCGTCCCTATTTTTGTCTAGATAGGGTCCCAATTTTTCCTTGTCGATTCCAAGTAGGTTTTTCATATCTTCAATCGTTATTGGATCTCTACTTTTCTTGTCGTGCGGATGGAGATACACGGCCCCCTCTTTGTTCTTGGCATGGCAAACATTGCAAGTTATAAGTTCGAAATGGAACTTCACAAAGGATTGCGACTTAAAGGGCGGGTTATAGAACCAGTCAGTGTGAGCCTTTTCGATTTCTTTGTGACATTCAAAGCACACTTCATTGTTTCTGAGATTGAAGGATGTAACAAGAACATCATGGGGTTTATGGCAGCCGGTACATAGGGGGGCATCCTTCTTTCCCTTTTCCCAGGCTTTGTAGTGGACACTTTCTTTATATGCATCGTAGACATCTTTGTGACATCTGATACATGAGGTTAAATGGAGCTCCATATCGTCCTTCTTTATTTTTGTTACATAATGGGGATTGTGACAATCTGAACATAAAGGAGCACTTTTTTCTTTTTTCCTGGCTAGGGCGCCGTGTACACATCTCTCAAACCTCTTGCACTCATCCACGTGGCACCTTGCGCAGGCTGAAAAGGAGAGTTTATGTACAAAATCCATTTTACTCTCGTACTGTCCCTTAGGATGCCTATCCTTTGAAAATCCAAGATGACAAAAAGAACAGGGGTTTTTCCCGTGAGCGGACTTCAAAAATCGCTTTTCATCCACATAGATGGAAATCTCTTCCCCATTTTGGAATCTCATCTTCAGGCCTTTATTGCCGTGACAAATAAGACAGTAAGCCCGTTCTGACTTGGCTTTCTTTTCCGTCCTCATCGACTTAGAAAGATGCGGATTGTGGCAGTCTGTGCATAAAAGCTGATCTGATACTTTTCGGTGTTCGGCTTTTGCAAAGATTGTTTTGGAGTCATGGCACATCTGACACGTCTCGTTTAGAGACCTCCTCCACGCACTTTTTTCTGGTCTTCTCTCCTTTATGTGAGTTTCGACTTTTAGGTCTTTATGGCAAACAAGGCATGAAAATTGCCCATGGACAGACAAAGCGTATTCTCTTTCTTCGAAATCCGTATGGCACTTAAAGCAATCCTTTATCTCTTTTTTTGCCTCTACCGGATTGACAAATAGGAAAAGAAGGATAAGAAACGAGATAATCCTCAATTTCACAAGCATTATCCACTAACATAAAAAGAACGCCTTATCAAGAACTTTTTTTAAAAAAAAAGTAATGGGGCCCGCCTTTGGCGGGCCTTCTACTTATAGTCTACCCTTTATTATCTCTTCGACAACCGAAGGCTCGGCGAGGGTTGTTGTATCCCCTATCTGGTCTATCTCTCCGGATGCGATTTTTCTTAAGATTCTTCTCATTATCTTTCCGGATCTCGTTTTCGGAAGACCAGGGACGAACTGCAGCTTACCAGGGGTTGCGATCGGACCTATCTCCTTTCTTACATGGTTTATTAGTTCCTTTCTTAGTTCATCGGAGGGATCATAACCTTGTTTGAGGATCACAAAGGCATAAAGATCTTCTCCTTTGATCTCGTGCGGGTATCCCACAACGGCCGCTTCCGCGACTGCCGGATGGGACACAAGGGCACTTTCCACCTCTGCTGTTCCTATCCTGTGTCCAGACACATTTACCACGTCATCGATTCTACCCATGAGCCAGAAGTAACCGTCTTCATCCTTTCTCGCACCATCACCCGTATAATAGAAGCCTGGTTGCTGCGTAAAATACCTTTCGTAAAACGCATTGGGGTCCCCATAAACCCCCCGCATTATTCCGGGCCAGCTCCTCTTTATACAGAGTTCGCCACCTTCGTTTATATCCGCCTCTTGTGGAGGACTAGTGGGTGTCGCCCTTGGTCTTAAAACTACAGGTTCTACACCGAAAAATGGCAGGGTCGCAGAACCTGGCTTTAAAGGCCACGCACCAGGCATAGGAGCAATTAAGTGCCCGCCAGTTTCAGTCTGCCACCAGCAATCCGAGATAGGACATCTTTCCTTTCCAATGACCTTATAGTACCAGATCCACGCCTCCGGATTTATAGGTTCTCCAACAGACCCGAGTACCCTAAGGGACGATAGGTCGTGTTTATTCGGCCACTCATCACCTTCCCTCATGCAGGCTCTGATTGCGGTTGGTGCCGTGTAAAATACAGTGACCTTGAATTTTTCTATGATATGCCAGAATCTATCCGGTTGAGGATAGGTCGGCACACCTTCGAAGACGATCGTTGTAACTCCGTTAAGAAGCGGACCATATACGACGTAGGAATGTCCTGTCACCCACCCGATATCTGCCGTGCACCAGAAGATATCGTTCTCCTTCAAATCAAAGTGGTACTGCATCGTTACGTAAACATAAACCATGTATCCGCCAGTTGTATGTAGAACCCCTTTCGGTTTTCCTGTCGTCCCTGAAGTGTAAAGGATAAATAGAGGATCTTCTGCATCCATGACTTCGGCTGGACAATCATCTTGTATATCAGGCGCCGAAATCTCCTCATGCCACCAAGTGTCCCTTCCCTCAACCATAGGGACATCAAAATCACTAAGCCTTCTTAGAACTATTACGTTTTCCACCTTATGTCCCTTTTGGGCGCAAAGCTCGCAGGCTCTGTCAACATTTGCTTTAGAGTTCACTACCCTTCCTGATCTCCAGTAACCATTCGCAGTAATTATCATCTTTGCTCCAGAATCCAAGACCCTATCGTGGAGCGCTTCAGCCGAAAACCCTCCAAAAACAACCGTGTGGATTGCCCCTATTCTAGCACACGCAAGAAGAGCAATAGGAAGCTCTGCAACCATTGGCATGTAAATGGCAACCCGATCTCCTTTCTTTACACCCTTTTTTTTGAGAACGTTTGCGAACCTTGAAACTTCTTTGAGAAGCTCCGAATAAGTGTACTTTTTTACTTCCTCTTCAGGCTCTCCCTGCCATATAAGTGCTGTCTTTTCTCCCCGACCCTTATTTATCTGCACATCAAGACAGTTATACGAAATGTTAGTCTTTCCCCCAATAAACCACTGGATCTTTGCTTTTGGAAAATCTTCCTCGTTTACCTTATCCCACTTTTTGAACCAGAAAAGCTCGCTTGCGATCTCACTCCAGAAACCTTCTCGATCCTCAATCGATCTCTTGTAGATCCTTTCGTACTCTTCTCTACTCTTTATTCGCGCATGGGCCCTTAACTCTTCAGGAGGATAAAAGACCCTCCTTTCGTCCATAATGGATGTGATCTTTACGTCTTTATCCATAGCTTACCTCCTTATTTTTCTCTCTTCGAAGGTTTATTGATTTTAATAAGGCTCGCACCAAAAAGTAAAAGGGCTATTAAAATGAAAAACGTAAGGTCGGTTTCTCCTGTCACATCCTTTATCTTTCCTCCAACCCACGGTAGAATAAGGCCTGCAAACCCCCACGAGGTGAAAAGAATGCCGTAATTCATCCCGAAGTTCCTAATCCCAAAGTAATCCTTTGTGGCAGACGGAAAGAGCGAAAGATTCGATCCGTAGTTGGCACCTAGAAAAAGGGTTATCAAAAGAAGGAGAATCCAATTTGTACCTTCCTTAACAAGGTAGAGTAAGAAAACTGTAAGAGCTTGAGCCAGAAGAAAATAGAATATGGTTCTCTCTCTTCCCATTTTATCTGATATAAAACCCGCCATAATTCTTCCTGCCGCATTCCCAAAGGCCAAAACCGCAACAGCTAAAAAAGCCAGTTCTCCTAAAGACTTTTTACCTAGATCCTGGGCAAAACTTATAAATGTAAGGCCCGTACCTGCTCCGATAAAATAGGTTATCCAGAGGACGTAAAACTCTCTAGTTGAGAGCATTTCACGCCATGAAGACTCATTTTGGTGTACACCCGCATACGTAACTCTAGGGGGACTAGATCTTTCCGGAGGATCACTAAGAAGCTGGGAGACCCCTAAGACAACAATAAAAAAGGCAATTCCGAAGATCATCATCGCTTGGGGCAACGTGTAAAGCTGTAAAAGCCATGATGCAAGTGGTGCTATGTATACGGAGGCAAGCCCAAAGCCTGATACAACGATTCCTGTTATCAAACCCGTTTTTTCAGGCGGAAACCATTTTACAGCGGCAGGAGTTGCAGAGGCATACCCAAATCCTATTCCCATGCCCCCAAGGATCCCGAAACCCAAAATAAAGCCAGTTGAAGAAGATCCTGAAAGAGATGCCACCACAAAGCCAAGGCCGATCAATATCCCACCCATTGTGGCAACCCATCTCGGTCCTATTCTGTCCTGGAGTCTTCCTGCGGGTATCATAGACAAGGAAAAGACAAAGCATGCGACAGCATAGGGGAGCGCCTTTTCCGCATTCGTCCATCCCCAGCTTTCTGGTATTGCGCCCTTAAATACGCTCCAGGAGTAGAGAACCCCAAGCGCTAAATTGATAACTGTCCCGGATAGAGTAACTATCCATCCTCTACTAGGTCCCATTGCCGACCTTGTGCTTTTTTTCACTTTCATTCTATTACACAGTCATTTTTCGTGTCAAGGCAAAAACTTCAATCTCTTCGATCACTGCCTGATTACAAACATTCATTAACTTCTTGACTCTTCGTACAAAAAACTGTTATTTATGCAAAAATCAATGCCGAAGGAGGGATCTATGACTAGGACAAGGTTGATTCTCTTTTTTGCCCTTGCTACGTTTCTCTTTGCGCTTGTTAGTTCTTCCTATGCTCAGATGAAGCTTCGACTTTCTGTCATGTGGCCACCGCATCATCCACACACCAAGCTTTTTGAAGAGTTCGGAAAGGAAATAGAAAAGGCCACCAACGGACGGGTTACTGTCACGGTATTTGCAAGTAATACGCTTTCGCCACCCATGCAAGTATACGATAACACTGTGAAAGGTGTTGTGGATATCGGTACTGCCCTTTTAGCATACTCTCCGGGAAGGCTTCCCCTTTCAGAGGTGTTGCAGTTGCCCCTCGGATATAAGGATGGATATCAGGGAAGTAAACTTGCAAATGCTTATTATAAGAAGTTCAGACCTAAAGAATTCGATGACGTAAAGGTCCTTTTCCTCCATGGTGCAGCACCGGGATTTATCTTTACCAAAAAACCTGCGAATTCCACAGAAGATATAAAGGGTTTAAGAATTAGGGCCAATGCGGAAAACGCACCGATAGTTAAAGCTTTGGGTGCAGCTCCGGTAACCATGCCTGTTACTGAGGTTTACGATGCGCTATCTAGAGGAGTTGTTGACGGAACTCTTTTTCCGCTTGAAGCTCTTCAGGGCTTTAGGATCGCTGAGGTTGTCTCAACAGTAATTGAAAACTTCGCCATATCTTATCTTACGTCCCAGTATGTGATTATGAATAAGGAAAAATGGAATAAACTTTCTCCTGAGGATCAGAAGGCCATAGAGAAGATAAGCGATGAATTCAACGACAGAATAGGAAAACAGTGGGTTGAGCTCGACAAAAAGGCAAAAGATTTCGCCATCAGCAAGGGAGTGAAGTTTGTGACAGTATCGAAACAGGAAGAGGAAGAGACGGCAAAAAAAATGAAACCGATACTCGACGAATACGTAAAGACTACAAAGGCTAAGGGCCTCCCAGGGGATGAGGCTTTAAAGTTCTGCCAGGATTTTCTACGGACCTTCAAGTACTAAGAATTGGCGAGCCGGGGAGGGGTAACCCTCCCCTTCTTTTTTGGGGGAGATCATGACCACTTTCAAAGATTTTTCTTCGACAGTAAGTAGATACATGTACGTCATTTCAGGGGCTTGCCTTTCTTTCATGGTTATCCTTACTCTTATCGATGTGATTTTGAGAAATTTTGGCTATCCTATTACGGGTTCAATGGAAATTATCCAATATGGCGGGTGTATAGTCTTCTCCTTCGCTGTTCCATATGGGACATTGCTTGGGGCGCAGGTTTTAGTTGATTTAGTAATCGAGAGAATCGACCCCAGAAAAAAAAGGGTCATAACCATAATTACTAGAATCATCGGTGTCATCCTCTTTCTCTTTATCGCCTATAACTTCTTTATTTACGGATTCGATGTAAAGCGTTCCGGGGAGAGGACAGCGAGTTTCCGGATCCCTTACTATCCTTTCGCTTTTGCGCTTTCTTTCAGTTTTTTTATCCAAAGTCTTGTCATCTTTTCTGATTTAATCGAAAGGATAAAGACAAAAGGAGAAAAGCGATGACCGATGTCGAAGTCGGAATATATTGCATTCTCTTACTACTATTTCTATTCCTAACCGGCCTTGAAATGGCCTATTGTATGATAATTGCAGGATTTATAGGCTTTACGAAACTTATGGGATTTTCCGCTGCATCGAATCTTGTAATCAAGGATTTCTTTGATACGTTCACAACTTATAGTTATACGGTTATCCCCCTTTTTATACTCATGGGCGAGATAGCCTCCAATACAAACATAGCAAAAAGGTTGTACCAGGGAGCCCACACGTGGTTCGGTCATATACCAGGCGGGCTTGCAATGACAACTATAGTTGGAGCAACGGCTTTTAAGGCTATGTCTGGTTCAAGCCTTGCAACGATAGGTACTTTTTCCAATCTCGCCATGCCTGAGATGGACAGATACAACTACAAAAAGGAACTATCCTCAGGAACTATAGCATCCGTAAGCACGCTTGGGATGATTCTTCCACCGAGCACCGTGCTTATTATTTACGGGATCCAGGTTGAAGAATCGATAGGTAGACTCTTTGTTGCTGGAATAGTGCCATCCCTCATGATTGCATTACTCTTTATGCTTGTTGTTGCCGGCTGGGTACTAATCAAACCGGATGTTGCACCACGGGCCGAGAAGGCTACCTGGAAGGAAAGGCTTTCCGCTGTACCTGAGGCTTTGATTATAGTTATCATATTTGGAATTGTCATAGGTGGGATGATAACCGGCTTTTTTAGCCCCACTGAGGCTGGAACGATTGGCACAGTCTCTATGTTTTTGCTCGCTCTCGTAAGAAGGGAAGTCAATTTCGACATGCTCTGTAGGTCTCTTAAAGGGGCTCTCAGAACGTCGATCATGGTCCTTATGCTTATAGCAGGTTCCACAATCTTCGGTCATTTTCTGGCCATAACAGAGATCCCAATGATTGCCGCAAAATGGGCAGCCGGGTTGCCCGTTGAAAAAACGCTTATAATGGTGGTTATAGTCTTTTTTTACCTTATTGGCGGTTCAATTATGGATGATCTAGCATTCATGGTTCTTGCTACCCCTGTCTTTTTTCCGACAGTCGTTGCGCTCGGCTATGATCCCACATGGTTCGGTATTATGATCTGTGTAACTTTGATGATCGGAGGACTGATTCCGCCTATTGCAATATACGTTTTCATACTCGGTAACATAACAGGTCTTAAGTTCGGAACAATATACAGGGGTGTTGTTCCTTTTCTTTCTGCCCTCGTCCTTGCGCTTGTCCTTTTATTTCTCTTTCCTGAGATTGCGCTATGGCTTCCCAATTTTCTAATGAAAAGATAAGGCGGGCTTTAATCGACATCGATAACACCCTTTGGGACTTTGCACCCCTCCTTTATGAGAAACTTAAACTTATAAACCCATCAGTGCCGCCTCCTCAATCCTGGTTAAGATGGGACTTTTTTAAAGATTACGTTTCCGCCGAAGTTTTTTACGGTGTTATAGAGGAAATACACAAAAGACAAGACGAGTATGGGGTTTTTCCGGATGCAAAGAGGTTTTTAGAAGGGATAAGGGCGCTCGGGCTAAAAATAGTGATAGGAAGCCACAGAAATAGAAGTGCAGAGGAGGCCACTTTAAGATGGCTCAAAAAGCACGACCTCCCCTTCGATGAACTCCACTTAAGTTACGACAAGACCGTGCTTTTTGGCTCAGTCGATCTTGTCGTTGACGATTCACCGTTCGTCCATGAGAAGGCTAAAAGTTTTGGTATCATGGCTTTAGGTATCGAGTACCCGTGGAATCGAAATTTCGACCTTCTTCTCTTTAAGAACCTAACTGAGATTCTACTGTATCTGGAGAACCACTTAAATTCGTAAAAAGCATGAGAATCTCTTTTCCAATATAGGCTCGCGTTCTCTCACTTACGTGAAATAGCGTGACCTTTCTAGAATTCCTTATTTTATGAACCAAAGGATGAACGTCGAAAGAGGGTATAGTTCCGAGGAAGGGATTTTCGCATTCGAAGACTATTTTTTCGGCTATTTCTGCGAATTTGTTCGAAAAAAGCTCCATTTTTCCAATCTCGTCTATTACAATCAGGCTCTTTTTTTCTTTTTTAGCCTTTTTAAGAAGCGGTAGGGCATGTTTTTCGAAAATTAAAACATCGACCCCGTATTTTCCAACCTTGAAAGGAGAGACTATATTAACACTAGAAAATACAATCCTTTCACCCTCCGTAGTGTTTAGGCTGAATCCGATTCTTTTTACGCCTTCGGGATCCCTTATTTCCTCTGTCCAGAAGCCAAGAACCGATCCACCGAGGGCTTTCACAACGTTTTTGACTATCGTCGTTTTACCCACACCTGGTCTGCCTGTAAGAACTATCTTCTTTGAAGACATACTAGATGGGGAGCTCGGAAAGAACTCTCTCTTTCCAGGTCTCCATTCTTCTTCTGAAAATATTTTGAACCTCGCTTAACGCTTCATCGTATTCGGGCCAGGAGCTAATGTTTATTATTATTGAATCCCCTTCAAGTCCCTCCTCTTTCAGTCTCTGTCTGATCCTTTCTCGAACGATCATCTCTCTTTTTTCAAGTTCTTCTTTGAAAGCCTTCTTCGTCGAACTTAGGATCTCCTCAACCATCCTCTTTGTCCTCTCATCTATGAGTTCAAGGATCGAAAGTATGTGCTCACTTTCTTCCATGGGGTCAAGTTCGTCTAAAAGAACCTCAATGAAGATTTTTTTTTGCGATTTGTCTTTTAGGCTTTCAAACTCTCGTATAACATCGTCCCTATCTAGGTATTTCTCCTTGAATTTTCTAAGTGTGATCCTGGTTCTATTTTCCAAATCCTTTCTTTCCTGCTCCCTTCTTTCCTCCTCGCTCATGATGAGATGTTTCGTCTTTTCCATCGCTATCTCAATTGAGCTTTTTATCTCTGCCATGCGGACCTCCCAGAATTCTGATAAAATCCCGTAAAAGCGGCAAAAAAGCCTAAAAAGACTGCGATTTAAAACCTCGCGCTCTTGACTTCACTTTTCGTCTACTAAAATCTATTTTCTACCATAGGGCCTTCCTTTTCAACAAAAAATTGACACTGTCCCCCTCATACTTTACAATTCGTATATGAAAGCTTTATATCGAATATGGCTCGACGAAGGTGGTAAAGCCTTCGGAGAAGGACCCTATAACCTCTTAAAACACGTAGAAAAGACAGGTTCCCTCTCCAAAGCGGCAAAAAATATGGGAATCTCTTACAGGAAAGCCTGGCAAATCATAGATAACTGCGAGCAAAGACTCGGCTTCAAACTCTTAGAGAGGAAAAGCGGAGGGAAAAGAGGGGGTGGTTCTTCAGTTACGGAAAAGGGTAAAGCTTTTTTAATAAGATACGAGAAATTCCGGGAAGAAGTGAAAAATCTCGTCGAAGAGGCATTCCAGAGACATTTCGGTTCAACTCTAAAAAAAGACTAGACTCCAAATGGAAAGGGAAAGATTGATAGTTTTTCTTGGAGGGGTTAGAAGGTCTGTACTTCACTCTCTTCTAGTAATCGGGATCGTCTCTCTAGTCAGCTTTTTTTTTGCCAAAGATCTTTTTTCTCTGCTCACAAAAGTAGTCGGTATAAAGCTTTACTATTTCACTCTTCCAGAAGTCTTCTTCTCTATGGTAGAACTTGCTTTGCTTTCCGGAACTTTTTTTTCTGTTCCCTTTATCCTTTTTATAGTGTGGAAGAACCTCAAACCCACATTCAGAATCAGCTTTTACTACTTTTTGGCGGCTGGCGTTCTATTCTACTTAGGGTCTCTCTTCTGCTATCTATTTGTGCTCAAATCTGGAATCATGTTTCTTTTGGGATATGGAGGCGAACACGTAAAACCTTTCATCTCAATAGAAAGATACATCGTCTTTTCCGGAGCATTTATTTTCGCTTTTGGCCTTACTTTTCAAACCCCCATTCTCCTTCTCCTACTCCGTAAGCTCGGACTGATAAAGTATGATACACTGGCAAAACATAGGAGATTGGCCATCTTACTTATCACGATATTTGCGGCAGTCATAACACCTACACCCGATGTTTATAACATGCTTCTTCTCGCAGGACCGACTTACCTACTTTACGAGGTTGGGTCTCTTATGGTAAAGATGGATGAATTGAGGAGGAGACGGAGTGGAGATCGGTGAAAAGGAGATAAGGTTATTGAGAAAAAGAATGGAACTTGAACTTTTAAAAAAAGAGGCAGAAATTATAGAGTTTTGGAAGAAGGATCTGGAGAGAATCCATAAAAAAACTCTCGACCCAAAGCTCGGGATGGGTGACATCGAGTATGATCTCAAAAATGTAATCGAGAGAATGGCCACAAGGCTCGGGGTTTTAAATAGGATGATAAAGGAGCTTGCCTAAAAGACTCGATGCGGATTGTTCCTTTATATTTATCCCTTCTCACTGCCCTTTTTATTCTTTCGTCTTCCGCCTATCCAAAACCGGAAAAAAGTGAAAGAGATTTATACACAATAACCCATCTAAGGCACACTCTCTACCTTTTCGATACAAAGATCGATCTTTCGAGAGACGATATAAAAGAAAGGTTCGAGCGGGAATTTTTCCAATTTCTGGACAAAAGAGGGCTTCTTTACATTATTGTCAAAAGATACTTTCAGTACAGAAGGCTCATCGAAGAAGAGATCAAAAGAATAGGACTCCATCATGATCTAATCTACCTTGTTATTGCTGAAAGCTACCTTAATCCGCGGGCAGTATCGAAGGCAGAAGCACAAGGATTATGGCAGTTTATAAAAGAGACAGGAAAACAGGAAGGGCTGATAATAAACGATACCATAGATGAGAGATACGACATTGTGAGATCCACCCAAATAGCGCTCCTACATCTTAAAAAATTGCACGAGGAGTTCAAGGACTGGTTTTTGGCCTGCGCTGCGTACAACGCAGGATTAAAAAGGGTAAAAGAGGCTATTCAGAATCAAAACACAAAAGACTTCTTCGATCTTTACCTTCCTGAAGAAACAGAAAGGTACATTTTTAGGATCGTGGCTTTAAAAGAGATTTTCGAAAACAGAGAAAGATACGGGATAAAAGTGGATGAAAAGGATGGCTACAAGGAGCTTTCAATCGATTCGATAACTATTCGACTAGACAAGGAACTCCACACATCAATCCTTGCAAGCTCCATGGGCCTTCCGTATCGGGCCTTCCGATACTTAAACCTCCACATGAGGAAGTATTCTCTTCCAAAAGGCACATACAACGTTTACTTTCCAAGAGAGAAAAGGGAATTCTTTCTCAAAAATTTGAGGTCTATTCCACACATTTCAATAGAAGAAAAATGACGTCGTCTATTCCGCTCTTATTCTTGGGTCAAATATGGCGTACGCTATATCTGCGAGAAGATTACCGACCAAAGTAAGAAAGGCTCCTATGACAAGGATCCCCATTATGGTGGGATAGTCCCTAGCCATAACGCTCATGTAAAACAGTTGACCCATCCCTGGTATGGAAAAGATACTTTCAAATATCACGCTACCACCTATGAGTCCTGGAATCGAAAGCCCAAGAATAGTGATTACTGGAAGGAGAGCGTTTCTTAACGCATGCTTTCTAAGAACGAGCTTTTCCGGCAAACCTTTTGCATAGGCTGTCCTTATGTAATCTTGGCTTAAAACCTCCAAAAGGCTGTTCTTCATAAACCTTGAGATTCCCGCAATCCCTCCTAAAGCAGATACAAAGACTGGAAGCAGAAGATGCTTTGCCACATCCAAAACCTTTTCCAAAGGAGTCAACTCTTCAAAATTGAGTGATCTGATGCCAGATATGGGTAAGAGTTCTAGATACACACCGAAAACGATCATGAGGAGGAGGGCAATCCAAAAGGTGGGAGCGGCGTAGCCCGCAAAGACAAAAGCTGTAAGTGATCTATCTAGAAACGAATCCTTATATCTTGCGCAGTATACACCTATAGGTATTCCGACCAAAAATATAATAACCATGGAAGTGACATTTATGAGCACTGTAATTGGAAGCCTCTCTTTGATCTTTTCGATTACGGGCCTTCTGTCTGGACTAAAAGAGATTCCAAAGTCTAGCTTTACGATTCTTTTGAGCCAAAGCCAATACTGGACGTGGATGGGTTTATCGAGGCCGTAGTAAGCCCTTATCCTTTCTCTTGCTTCTTTAGAAATCTTAGGGGTCATCTCTAATTCCATCATTCCTGGCTCACCAGGAGCAAGACGAATTACGAAGAAAGAAACGAGGGTGATGCCTATTAGCATCGGGAAAAGTAATAAGACCCGCTTAAGGATAAACCGTAACATGGCTTTTATACCTCATCTGTTCGTAAGGAACGTACCATTTTTCCATGTTGTATGTTATCCCTAAAGGAGCGGGCGAAACACCTTTTATCCTTTTGTGGATCGCCACGTTAGCATAAGGGATGAATAAAAAGGTATAAGGCTGTTCCTCAGCCAAGATCTCCTGAAACCTAAAGTAGTATCTTTTTCTTTCTTCTATGTTGAAGGTGTGTCTTGCGCGAACTAGAAGTTCGTCCACCTCTTTATTCTCGAAAGAAATGAAGTTCAACTCCTTTTTTCCCTGTTTTGAAGAGTGCCATATGTCGAAAAGATCGGGATCGTGGGGAATGGTCCATCCTAGAATGACAGCTTCAAAGTTCCTCTTATCTATGAACTCATTTATTAGGCTTGCCCATTCGAGTACCCTTATTTTTACCTTAACTCCGATCTCCGCAAGTCTTTTTTGAATCAGTTCCGCGCACCTTATCCTTACATCGTTCCCCTGGTTGACAAGTATTGTAAATTCAAATCTTTTTCCGTCCTTTTCTAGTATTCCGTCTTTTCCCCTTACAAATCCACAACTTTCAAGAAGCTTTTTCGCCTTTTCCTTGTCGTACTCGTATCTCTTTACTTGTGGGTTGTAAGCCCACATGTCAGGTTTGTAGGGTCCATGGGCTTCGATCCCCTGCCCTAAAAGGACACCTTCGATTATCTCTCTTTTATCTATGGCATGAGTCAAAGCCTGTCTTACGGCCTTTTCTTTAAAGAAAGGGTGTTTGAGATTATACCCTAAATAAACGTAGCTAAAAGACAGATACTGATACTTATTGAATTCCCTTTTGAAGGCTGGATAATCGGTCTGTCTTAAGTACTGAAGCGGAGAAAGCCCCATCATGTCAATACGAGAGTTTTTAAGCTCCAGAAACATGCTCGCAGAATCCGGAATAAACCTTATGATGTGTCTTTCTATGTAAGGTCTTCCACCGAAGTAGTCTTCGTTTGCTAGAAGTACAATTCTCTGTCCTGCTACCCATTCTTTGAATTTGTAGGGACCTGTGCCGATTGGATTTCTAAGAAGGGGGGACCTCGTTATGTCCTGACCATCGAGAAGGTGTGAGGGAAGAATAGAGATGGCCCAGCTTATAAGCCCTGGTGCAAAAGGTCTGTGATAAGTAACTCTGAATGTGTAATCGTCTATGACTTCTGCCTTTTTTACCTCAAGAAAATCACTTGAGTAAGCTGTGGGGGTCTTGGGGTCCGTTATGACTTTGTAGGTGTAAAGAACGTCCTTTGCCGTGAATGGCTTTCCATCGTGCCATTTAACGTTTTTTTTTAGTCGAAACGTTATAATAAGGTTGTCCCGCGATACACTCCAGGATTCGGCAAGATCTCCAACTATTCTTAGATCCTTGTCATATTTTACGAGCCCGTTGTAGATTCGTGCCGCCACATCGTGAGAAGGGGCATCGGTAGTAAGAATTGGGATCAAATTAGTAGGCTCCCCCAATGACGCGGTGATTAAAGCATCACCGTATGCTGGTTTTCCTTCGTCTTCGTATGAGACCTTCCGTTTTCCCGGAGAACATCCAAAGAGGAAAAAGAATAGCAAAAGAAAAGCAACAACTGTCTTTAAATTCTTCATTTTCCCCTTTTTGTTTTTCTCTTACAAAGATCCTTGTTTTTATCGTAGAGGATCTTTAGTCCCCTAAGGGTTAAAAATTCGTCCACCTCGTCTACTGTCTTGGAAACACGAGATATCAACTTCGAAAAACCACCTGTTGCCACAACGTAAGGCTCTGTTTTCACCTCATCCTTCATTTTTTTTACGATTCCGTCCACCAGACTTGCGTATCCGAATATAATACCCGCTTGCATGGCCTGGATCGTGTTTTTCCCTATAACCGACTTCGGTATGGCAAGTTCCACCCTCGGAAGCTTTGAAGCTTTCTCGAAAAGGGCCTCAAGAGAGATCATTAGTCCCGGAACTATCGCTCCACCCGCAAACTCCCCCTCTGGAGTCACATAGTCGAAAGTTGTGGCAGTTCCGAAATCTATTACGATCAATGCTTTTTTATACCTCTCATATCCGGCAACGGCGTTCACTATTCTATCTGCCCCTAGTTCAGCCGGATTCTCATAAAGTATCGGCATCCCTGTCCTTATACCAGGTTCAACCACTATGGGCTTTACTCCCATATACTTTTCACAGAGCGCCTGAAACGTCACAAGAAGAGGCGGAACAACGCTGGATATAATTGCGCCATCTATGTTTTCAAAACTTAATTTTCTCACGGAGAGTAAACTATTTGTGAGGATGGCGTATTCGTCTACCGTTTTGTCGATATCTGTTCCGAGCCTATAATGCTCGACAAGATTTTCTCCATCATAGACGCCAAACACTATGTTTGTATTCCCAATATCTATTACTAGGACCATGACATCGCTTTAAGATCACCAGTGTATACTACCTCTGTGCCCCTTTCAGTTTTAATTACGAGGCCTCCTTTCTCGTTTAAACCCTCACATATCCCTAAGATCACTTTCTCCCCTTCTTGGAGGGTTAAAACTCTTCCTCTAATTTTGGCTTTCTCCTCCCAAAGTATGCGTATTACATCCGGACCTTCTTCTAAAAACTTCAAGTAGTACTTTTCAAAGTTGTTTATGAGATTTGCACAGATAAGGTCCCGACTGTGTTTTTTTTTGGTCTCAATGTAAAGAGAAGTTGCCACTCCTTTTAAATCTTGGGGCAGATCTTCTTCCTCCATATTCACATTAAGACCGATACCTACCACTGCGAAATCCAAAGTTTCGGATCCATGGGCAATCTCAATAAGCGTTCCGCTCACTTTTTTTCCCTTGATGAGTACGTCGTTAGGCCATTTAAGTGCGGGCTCCGATTCTAAGATAGGCTTTACCACGTCATAAACCGCAAGGCAAGAAAGGAAGGCCAGATTGTAAATTTGATCTTGTAAAACCTTGGGCCTAAGGATAATCGACATGTAAATGTTTTCATTTGGAGGTGAGAACCACTTCCTTTCGAGCCTTCCTCTTCCTTTAGTCTGCATATCAGAAACAACACAGGTACCTTCCTCCTCACCTCTTTTTGCAAGATTCAAAGCATATGTATTCGTGGACTCTATTACCCTTCTATACACGATCTTTCTGCCTATTTTCGTTGTCGTTAGATACGCTTTGATTCTCTCTGGATTTAAAGCTTCCTTTCCCTCTCCGACCATATGTAACTTTTCGGCATAATTAACCCTTTTCATACTCTATGGCGTCATAATGGGAAAAATACATGGTAAATGATGCTCTTCCTTGTGTTAGAGATCTTATGTCCGTAGAATAACCGAACATTTCTGTAAGAGGTGCGTAAGCCTCGATTATCGCTATTTTCTCTTTAGTTATTATGTTTTTTATCTGGCACTTCCTCACATTTAGGTCATTTATTATATCTCCAAGAAACTCGTTGGGAGTTGTAACACTCAAAGACATGACAGGATAAAGAAGCACAGGTGAGGCTTCCATACAGCCCTTTCTAAAACCTTCGTGGGCAGCCATCTTAAGCGTCAGCCTTGCAAATTCTGGGTTGTTGAAGGACGCATCGAGAATGTACACCCTTATGTCCGTAACCGGATAACCTTTAAGCACACCGGTATTCGCTGCTTCATAAATTCCCTCTTCTATTGCCTCAAGATAGTTATAAGCTGGGTGGTCCATTCCAATCCCAGAAAAAACGTTTAGTCCCTTTCCTCTCTCGTCGGGGGCGATTCTTAACTTAACAGTCCCTCTGTAAAGCACGTTATTTATAGTCTTTTCGAAGCTGTTCTCTATGTAGACCTCATTTTCTATCGTCTCCTTAAATATGACCTGAGGTTTGCCAACGTGTATGTCAACTCCAAACTCCTCCCTAACCCTCCTCATTATGACGTCCAAGTGGAGCTCTCCCATACCTGAGACGATAGTTTGTAAAGAATCTTCGTCTGACTTGACGTAAAAAGTGGGGTCCTCTTCCGCTATCCTTTTTAGTATCGTAATAAGCTTTTCCTGGTCCGCATTCTTTTTGGGCTCAACCGCAATGGATATGACAGGCTGATAGGCATTTATGGGTTCAAGTAAGATCTCTTTATTCTTTGTGAGCGTATGACCGGTTGATGTGTCTTTTGGACCCACAATTCCAACTATCGCTCCGACCTTTGCATAATCTATTCTTTCCTTTTGGTTTGCATGGATCCTGTAGATCCTCGAAATCTTCTCCTTCCTGCCGAGATTAACGTTTAAAACATCGTCCCCCGTTTTTATTTCTCCCGAATATATCCTTATGTATATAAGCTTTCTTCCTTCTTCCATAATTACCTTGAAGGCAAGGGCTGTAAAATCTTCATCCGGTGAAGGCAATCTTGTTTCTTCCTCTCCTGTTTTTGGATTTTTCCCTTTCACAGGCGGTACGTCAAGCGGAGAAGGGAGATATCTCACCACACCATCAAGAAGAGGTTGAATACCTTTGTTTTTAAGCGCAGCTCCACAAAAGACCGGGACGAGTTTCATCGATAGGGTCCCCTTCCTTATAGCCTCATGGATTAAAGACTCCGGAATTTCCTCCCCCGAAAGATAAAGCTCCATGATTTTGTCATCTATTAGGGATATCGCGTCTATGAGCTTTTCCCTGTAGCTGAAAGACAGGTCCTTAAGTTCTTCTGGTATATCAACATAATGGTAAACTGCGCCTAGACTCTCTTCATCCCAAACTATGGCCTTCATTGATGTAAGGTCCACAACGCCCGAAAAACTATCCTCTTTTCCTAGCGGGATCTGGACAGGTAAAGGATTGGCACCCAATTTTTCAACCATCATGTCTATTACGTTAAAAAAGTCGGATCCAACCCTGTCTAGCTTATTTACAAAGGCGATACGTGGTATCCGGTACCTGTCCGCCTGGTGCCATACGGTTTCGGACTGTGGTTCGACTCCGCCAACTCCACAAAAGACAGCGATCATCCCATCGAGTACTCGCAAAGATCTCTCAACCTCTATCGTAAAATCTACATGACCAGGTGTATCGATAAGCTGAATCTCATGATCCTTCCAGTAGCACGTGGTACAGGCCGACGTAATAGTTATACCCCTTTCCTGTTCTTGAGGTAAGTAATCCATAACCGCCGTTCCTTCGTGAACTTCACCCATTTTATAGGTCTTTCCAGTGTAGTAGAGGATCCTCTCAGTAACGGTTGTCTTTCCGGCATCTATGTGGGCAACGATCCCAATGTTTCTTATTTTCTTTAGCCTTTCTAGCTCTTTTTTCGTCATTAGCTAAAGATATTCCCCAATTACAGTCTAAAAGTCAACAACATGCGCCTAAAAGGCTTGCCATGTACAAGGAATTCTGTTAAAAGATAGTCACGTTCAAGTTAAATAACCGGGAGGTAAAAATGGCCACCACAAAAGAGGTGCTTACAGATTGTACATTGTGCTACCACAGCTGCGGAGTGAGAGTCTACGTGGAAGATGGAGTTGCAAAAAAGGTGGAGGGTCTCGAATCCCATCCATTGAATAGAGGTAAACTATGCCCGAAGGGCGAAGCGATGCTTGATACTATTTACCATCCCGAAAGGATCCTCTATCCAATGAAGAGGGTTGGAAATAAGTGGGAGAGGATATCGTGGGATCAGGCATTGAGAGAGATATCTCAAAAGTTATTGGAGATAAAGGAAAAGTATGGCCCTAGGGCATTGGGTGTTTTTAGCGGTTCGGTGGGTGTTGAAAACTACGAGATAGCTGGGCTTACTCAGAGGTTTGCATTCACTTTCGGGTCTCCCAACTTTTTCTCTGTTGAAAGCATATGTTACAGGATGAGGATAAGGGCAAGGCAGATAACATTCGGGAAGTATCCTACAGAGGAGCTCGACTCGAACCTTTACATTTTATGGGGTCATAACCCCCATGCTTCCGATTTTCCTCTTTATCTCTCGATAACAGAGAATCTAAAAAAGGGCGCAAAGATTGTCGTTATCGACCCCAGGAGGATTCCATTTGCAGATCAAGCACACATGTACATTCCAATAAGACCCGGGACAGACGGAGCTTTAGCACTCGCTCTCATAAATGTCATCATTAACGAAGACTTATACGACAAAGAATTTGTGGAAAAGTACACCTTTGGCTTTGAAAAACTTAAAGAGCATATAAAAAGCTACACTCCTCAATGGGCGGAGAAGATCACAGGGGTCAAAAGCGAAGACATAATTAAACTGGCAAGGCTTTTTGCAAAAACAAAGGGCGCTGGGATATACCAGGGTACGAACACCCAGGATCAGACGGCAAGCGGAACACACAATAGCAGAGCCTTCGCAATCCTCCAGACTATCACAGGCAACATCAATGTTCCTGGAGGCTGGGTCATAAGTCCGCGCTTAAGGTTGGGAAATGTTGGCTCAACGATAGATGACAAACCTCTTGGTGCGGATGAGTATCCTCTCTTTTACGAGGTTTGGGGAAGAAAGAGTCCTTACGGCGTAATTACCCTTGTACCTGAGAGCATACCAGAAAAGATAAAGGCATTTTTAATAATTGCTGGAAATCCGGTTGTGTCCATGCCCGATTCAAACGCTTTTAAGGAGGCTTTCTCAAAACTAGAACTCCTCGTTGTACTAGACATGTTTATGACCGAGACGGCAGAACTCGCTCACTATTTCCTTCCTGCCTCCTCTCATCTTGAAAAATGGGGGCTTGCATATTCTTACAACGTCTGCCATTGCCTTCCTTATCTTATGCTGCGCAAAAAAGCCATAGAACCACTAGGAGAAAGTGTATCGGAATGGAAATTCTTTAAGGAACTTTCGAAGAGACTTGGCATGGAAAAGGATTTTCCTTGGCAGAGTGAAGAGGAACTTGTGGATTTTGAGGTTAGACCATCGGGATTCGATTTTAACTATCTCTTAAATGTGAAGCCTGAAGGTGATTTTTATCAAAAAAAGGAGTACGGGATAAAGGAAGGTGAATTTGCAACACCCACAAAGAAGATAGAAATTTATAGCACTGCGATGGAACAGGCTGGTCACGACCCACTTCCCGTATACATTGAGCCGCACATAAGCCCCGTCTCAACACCCGAGCTACTAAAGAAGTATCCGCTTATTCTCACAACCGGAATCAGGGACCTTTACTTTACCCATGGCCAGTTTAGAAACGTAAAAAAACTTAGGGAGAAAAGTCCAGAACCTAAGGCTGAGATTGGGATCGAGACGGCGAAAAAGTATGGAATAGAGGACGGAGACGACATAATTATTGAGACTCCGAGAGGTCAAATAAAGCTAAAAGCTCAGGTCACAGATAGGGTGATGGAAGGTGTAGTGTGTGTTCCCCATGGCTGGCCTAAGGAGGCTAATGTTAATCTACTTACGGACACGAAGGTGAGAGAACCTATCATGGGCTATCCCGAGCTTAAATCCCTTCTTTGTGCCATAAGGAAGGCTTAGATGATGGATGGGTGATCCGAAGCTTTACGTTTTTTATCTTTCCCTTTCTTACCTTTTGGGTTCAATACCCTTCGGTCTTATACTTTCAAAACTTAAGGGGGTGGATCCGAGAAAGGTCGGAAGTGGAAATATAGGTGCAACAAATGTCATGCGGGCAGTAGGAAAAAGGCTCGGTTTCTTGACCCTTCTTTGCGATCTTTTGAAGGCCGGGCTACCCGTGCTTTTCGGGCGAATCTCAAATCTCGATCCGCTCTTCTCAATATCCATGGGCTTTGCTTCATTTTTGGGCCATTCTTTTCCCATATGGCTTAAATTCAGAGGAGGAAAAGGAGTCGCACCTGCCCTTGGTGCCTTCCTCTTTTTCAATCCTCACGCTACTTTATATGCCATTTTTATTTTTGTCTTCGTTTTTTTTCTCTGGAGATACGTCTCTTTAGCTTCGCTTGTCTCCTCCTTTAGTTTTCCGTTTATACTCTTTTTGTTGGGCGAAAGAAAAGAGGTAGTCTTTATGGCTTCTCTTTTTGTCGCGCTTATCTTTTTAAGGCACAGGGAGAATATAAGAAGACTTAAGGAAGGCAGGGAAAACCGGGTAAACCTTTAGTCTCTCCAGAAATCTGGAACAAAAAGCACAAGCACTGCATAAAGCTCGAGACGGCCAGCGAGCATCAAAAATGACAAAAACCATTTGGATATGGTAGGCAGATGGGAATAATTTTCTGTAGGTCCCACGCTTCCAATCCCAGGCCCAACGTTCCCGAGGGTTGCAGCAACCGCACCGATGGCTGTATCTATGTTCACATCCTGAAAGGTTAAGATCAAAACTCCTAGTATAAAAAGCATCATGTAAAGCAGGATGAAGGCTATTATGCTTAGTACAACTCTATCGTCGACCACCTTTGTGTCGACCCTTATTGGGAATATACCGTGGGGCCTAAATATTTTTTTCAAGCTGACCAAAAGAAATTTAAGCATCACGCATATCCTAATGTTTTTTATCGCACCACCCGTAGAACTAGAGCATCCCCCGATAAACATAAGTATAAGAAGGATAAATTGAGCATTAAAAGGCCACAATTCGTAATCCTCTGTTACGAATCCCGTTGTTGTCAATATAGAGATTACCTGAAATAGGGAATGTCGTATTAATTCTTCGTCGAACTTATGGCCTTCCAAGTATCTTATGAGAAGAGTTCCAGAAGTTGCCAACCCGACAAGGGAGACGTAGAACTTGAACTCTGTGCTCTTTATGTAAGAGGATGGCCTTCCCGTAAGCGCAAGATAATGGAGGTTGAAGTTCGTTGCCGCGACAAACATAAACACGGTGATGATGTAATGTAGGTATGGAGAATTAAAAGCACCAATACTCTCGTTATAGGGTGCGTAACCGCCAGTTGCCATCGTTCCAAATGTTATACAGAGAGCATCGAAAAGATCCAACCCTCCAACAAGGATGAGGAGGATCTCAAGCAGTGTGAAAAGAAGGTATATACCCCAAAGCAACTTTGCGGTTTGACTTATCCTAGGAGATATCTTGTCTTTTGTCGGTCCTGGAGCTTCAGCCTTGAAAAGCTGAAATCCACCAACCCCTATAAAGGGTAAAACTGCAACGGCTATGGCGATAACCCCCATTCCACCGAGCCATTGGATGAGGTTTCGCCAAAGGAGAACGCTTTTAGGAAGAGATTCAATGTCATTTAAAATGCTTGCTCCTGTGGTAGTAAATCCAGAGATACTTTCGAAAAAAGCGTCGGTCAAAGAAGGGATAGATCCGGTAAGGATGAAAGGTATTGCGCCAAAAAAGGAAATGCTAATCCATCCCAAAGCCACTATTGCTAGCCCTTCTTTTACCGAGATCTCTTCCGATGTTCTAAAGATGAAGGAAAACGATAAACCCATTCCTGCGATTAAGAAAGCGACAAGCAGAAACGAAAGGGCTGTACCCTCGTTATAGTAAAGGGAGAAAGGGATAGGCAATAGTAAAAAACAGCTGAAAACTACCCAGAGTCTTCCCAGAGTGCAAAAGACTCGAGAAAATTTCAATTCCTTTCCTTGTAATCAGAATCTTTCTTCGAGATCATGAATTGCATGGGGTAGGGCAAATAGGATAACCCTATTTCCCGGCTCAATGACTGTATCTCCATATGGCACAATAACTTCATTCTCTTTTATTATTGCAGCGACAAGCGAGCCTTCTGGAAACTTCAATTCTTTTAATGGCTTATTTACCATTTTACTATCCCTTCCCACCTTTATTTCGATCGCCTCTGCGTCTATCCCGTGGAAGGTTGCAACCGAAACAACATCCCCCTTTCTTAAAAAGCGTAGAATGGCATTTGCGGTAGATAATCTAACGTTAACTGTGGAGTCGATTCCAATAACAGGCATAAGGGGCATGTAAACGGTCTTATTCACAAGGGCTATCGTCTTTTTTATTCCCAAATGCTTTGCAAAAAGGCAAGTAATTATGTTTGTCTCATCGTCTGACGTTGTGGCTACGAGGGCATCCATGTTCGTAATCCCCTCTCTTGCAAGTGCATCTATCTCCGCTCCATTCAAGTTTATCACTGTACATTTTTTGAGGGCACTTGCCACTTCCAATGACCTTTCCCTATCTGATTCCAAAAGGGTCACTTTTATATCTCTTTTTTCCAAGTTTTCAGCTACCTTTCTCCCTATCCTTCCCCCTCCCAGAATCATGACCTTCTTCAAAGCGCTATCCTTTTTCCCTGCCATCTCCAAAAGTTCATCGAGTCCTTCCCTTTTTGTCACAACGAAAACCTGATCATTTTTACTTATGTATTCATCTCCGTGTGGGATTATGGTCTTGTTGTTCTTGCATATGGCAACGACTCGGAATTTTTTCCTTTGGTTTTCCGTTCCCAAAGACTTAAGCTGTTTGTTGATTATTGGAGCATCCTGGTCCACTTTCAAACCTACCATAAGAATCTTTCCGTCCTCGAATTCTATGATCTCTGAAGCAACGGACCTTATAAGCAACCTCGTTATCTCCTCTGCCACCTCAAATTCAGGGTTTATCATGAGGTCGACACCCAAATCTTCCTTCTTTAGAACTGAAGACTCGCTGTAGTATTCCGGATTTCTAACTCTAGCGATCTTCCTTCTTACGCCCAATTTGGAGGCAATAAGGCAGGAGAGGAGGTTGACTTCGTCCACCGATGTCGCAGCAATGAGCATATCAGCAGACTTTGCTCCCGCCTCATAAAGAGTTGACTGGCTTGCCCCATCTCCATGTATTACCGCGACATCTATGGACTCTTCGATTTTTTGACACCTCTCCCTGTCTTTCTCAACAACAACGATGTCGTGGCCCTCTTTCGATAGCTTATCAGCTATCTGGTACCCTACTTCTCCCGCACCTATTATAACTATCTTCACTTTTTGTTATTCTAGCCCCAGTCTCTTTAGAAGATCTTTGCTTTCGCCGAAGGGAAGTACGGGAAACGTCTCAAACTCTACTATATCGATCCATTCTGCTCTACTTTCGATGAGTCCTTTGGCATCGGTATCGATCACATTTATCGCCCTGCATCCTTGAAGATCCAAAAATTCGCAGATGACTTTTACGCTCTTTGGCCATCTCCAGTTCTTTCTTCTCCTCTCTACCTCTTTTTCATCTTCCGGTGCCCATGTGCATATATTCATAAAAAGCATCTTCTAACCCCCTTCCTTTTTTACGAATAGTATATCAAAAAAAAGGGTTCCATTCAGTGCAAATTTCAAATACGGTTTCGTCATCAAAGAGGAGCTTTCTAAGATCAATTAGGGAGTTCTTAGGGGTTACGATTCCGTTAGTTTTTCACAATCTATTGACTTGTAAATTCTAAACCGGATATAAAAAGCCTGTGTCAGTAGACACCACCTTTCTAAGAAAGGTCATCCTATTCAAACACTTGACTGATTCCCAAATAGAAAGGGTCATTCCGATATTGGAAGTGAAAAGATTCGCAAAGGGTCAGATGATTTTTAAGGAGGGAGACACGGCAAACGGGGTCTACATCTTAAACCGCGGGAAAGTGAAGGTATTTAAATTGTCTCCGGACGGAAAAGAGCAGGTACTCCACTTCATAACTGAGGGAGAGATCTTTGGGGAAGTGGCAGCGTTTTTGGGCGAGGCTTTTCCGGCAAATGCTGAATCTTTAAGCGAATCCATAATCTACCTTCTGCCCAGGTTACCTTTTCTTAAACTCATCCAAGAGGATCCCCAAATGGCACTAAACATCATGGCTCTTTTTGCCTACCGGTTAAAAGAGTTTGTACGCTTGATAGATAGTTTAGCTTTAAAAAATATAGCCCAAAGGTTATCCACTTATTTGCTTTTTATCGCAGAGAAAAAGGGGAATGTCGTGGCACTCGACGTAAAAAAATCTGAAATAGCCAGTTTTCTCGGAACGATCCCAGAAACTCTATCAAGAGTATTCTCAAAAATGGCAAAAGCACGGCTTCTAAAGGTTCGGGGTAATAAGATAGAGATTCTTGACCCATCAGGACTTGAAAAGATAGCACTTGGTATTTTTGACTTAAGTCAAGGAGATCGAACGAATCTCCAATTATAATTTCCCCAAAATATAGCTGGAGGTTAAAAATGGTTTACGAATGCCCTGGGGTAGCCAACATTAAAACACCAACCCTGGAGATAAGGGATTGTCCAAACTGTGGCGCAGAAATAGAGATAGCTTCCATCGATTTTAAGGCCACGTGCAGAAAGTGCGGTTTTACTATTTACAACGACTTGAACTCTTGCGTGGAGTACTGCCAGTACGCAAAAGAGTGTCTGGGAGAGGATCTCTATAACGCCATAAAAAAAGGCTCCCAAGAATAGATATTAAAGCCCGATCCTATCTTTCGCGTATAATTACGGACTCTTTCCACCCTTCCGTCTAGTCTAAATTCTTCGTTGTAAAAAAGTGTAAATCCGAAGACCTCTTGACAAAAAAGATCGGCGAATTAGAATTTACTTGGATTTACAAAAAAACAAAAATAAAGAAAGGAGGCGACAGTATGGCATGGGAAATAACTCCTTGGAGACCTTTCAGAGAGCTTGAAAGGATACGGAAGGAGATGGATGAACTTTGGGAATCCTTCTTCGAGAGAAAGCCCGTAAGAAGGACGGGAATTTCGGAATGGATGCCTTCAATAGATTTTTCTGAGACAAAGAACAATTACGTCGTCAAGGCTGAGCTTCCTGGGATCGATCCGAAAAATATAGACATCTCGCTTACTGAAAATGTGCTCACAGTGAAGGGAGAGAAAAAGCAAGAGAAGGAGGAGGAGACTGAGAACTATCATTTCGTTGAAAGGTCCTACGGCAGCTTCGTAAGGTCTATCGAGCTACCGGGGGAAGTTCAAACGGATAAGATCAAGGCGACCTACAAAGACGGTGTTTTAAAAATAATTCTGCCTAAGGCAGAAGAGGCTAAAAGGAAAGAGATAAAGATCAAAATAGAGTAACTAAAAAAGCCAGGGATCAAGTCCCTGGCTTTTTTAGTTACATGAAGACTCTTTCTCTGGGAAAATTCACCTATAGACTTCGAAAGCTTCCAGGATTTAGCCCCACAAATTAAGATTGACACTAGAAAAATTTTAAGATTAAGATTATTCTCGCTCATCATGAATTATTCGATCAAGATAGGGGGTGAGGCCGGACAGGGCGTCCAGACCGTAGGCGAGACGCTCTGTCAGATTTTTGCTGCGTCCGGCCTTCATGTCTTTTCTCATCAGGATTACGAATCCCGTATCAGAGGAGGACATAATTTTTACCAGATAAGGATCTCCGAAGACTCAGTTATGTGTCCAAAAGAGAAAGTCGACATACTTTTGGCGTTCGATTATGAAAGTGTTAGACTTCACACACCAGAACTCTCAGAGATAGGTCAGATCCTTTATGATTCTCAAATCCTAAAAACGAAAATTTCGGACTCTCGTTCCATAGATGTTCCATTTCTAAAAATAGCGAGAGAAACTGGTGGTCCTGATATAGCTTCTAACATTGCTGCCATAGGGGCCGTATGTGGGATCCTGGGAGTGAAAAGGGAGATTCTTTTAGGTGTCGTAACAAATATTTTCGCAAAAAAGGGATTCGAAACGGTTGCCAAAAACGTAGAGGCTGCCCAGGCAGGATACGATTACGCGATCAAAGCCTGCATTATGTGCCCTTTTCGTCTGCCAGAACCACGACCAAGAAAGATCTTGATCTCAGGAAACGAAGCCATAGCATTGGGTGCTTTGGTTTCAGGGCTCAAATTCTATTCTGGATATCCCATGACCCCATCTACTGGGATACTCAATTACGTTGCCGAACATTCGCTCACCTTCGGCTGTATAGTCGAACAGGCAGAGGACGAGATCGCAGCCATAAACATGGTCATTGGGGCATCCTTCGCAGGTGTAAGATCAATGACAGCCACATCAGGGGGTGGTTTTGCACTTATGGTGGAGGGGCTATCCCTTGCCGGAATGACAGAGACCCCCCTTGTTATAGTACTTGCTCAGAGGCCGGGACCCGCAACCGGTCTACCGACAAAGACTGAGGCCGCAGATTTACTTTTTGCATTATTTGCCGGCCATGGCGAATTCTCAAGGATTATCTTTGCTCCCGGCACTCCGCTGGAGGCTTTTTACCTTACAAACAAAGCTTTCCATTTGTCCGAAAAGTATCAAGTTCCGGTAATAATCCTTTCTGACCAGTATCTTGCGGACTCGCAGTGGACATTCGACTCTCTCGATCTTGAAAGCCTAAGATACATGGACATGAGACTTAGAGGTGCCTCATTCGAGAATCAAAAAGGATACAAAAGGCATCTATTCACCGATACCGGCGTATCACCTCTTGGGGTCCCCGGCGATGCTCGACATCTCGTTGTGACTGATAGCGACGAGCACGATGAAGAAGGCCATATAACAGAGGACAGGGAATTGAGAAAGAGAATGGTGGAGAAGAGACTCTTTAAAAAATTGACCTTAATTAGGCGGGAGATAGATGAACCGACGGTATACGGCGATGTGGGGGCTGACATCGCAGTTTTATGCTGGGGATCCACTTACGGAGTGGTGAAAGAAGCTATAGACAGGATCTTAAAGGACTTTCCCATCTCTATGGTCCATTTTAAAGAGATGTATCCCTTGCCCTACGAGGGTCACTGGCTGGAGTTCTTAAAGAAGAAGAGAATACTTATCAATGTTGAGCAGAATGCCACAAGTCAATTCGCAAAACTCTTAAGAATGGAGACGGGCCTTGCTGTTCACAGAAATATCAATCGCTTCGACGGAAGACCATTTGGGGTAGAAGATCTCGTAGAACGTATCTATGCTCACATTGAATGACTTTAAAGGTAAGACGCCTGCGTGGTGCCCAGGATGCGGAAATTACGCAATCCTTAAGGCCTTTAACTCCGCAATGGTGGAACTAGGGATCGAGCCCCACATGGTCGTCATAGTCTCAGGCATAGGTCAAGCCGGAAAGTTTCCGCATTACACTCGCTGTAACACTTTTAACGGTCTACATGGTAGAACCTTGCCTGTGGCTACCGGAATAAAATTGGCAAACCATTCTCTTGTAGTCTTTGCAGTTGCAGGAGATGGGGATTGTTACGGGGAAGGTGGGAACCATTTAATTCACGCAATAAGAAGGAATCCGAATATAAAGCTTATGGTTCACAACAACCAGGTCTATGGACTAACAAAGGGTCAGGCCTCACCAACAACAAGTCAAGGTGTTTTGACCAAAGCGCAGCCATACGGGACTCTTTCCGAGCCTTTAAATCCGGTGGCATTGGCAATTGCCCTTGATGCCAGCTTTGTTGCTCGTGGTTTTGCCGGCTTACCGGACGATTTAAAGGAGTTGATAAAGGAGGCAGTAAAACATAGAGGGTTTAGCTTTCTCGATATCCTTCAACCGTGTGTTACTTTCAACCGGGTGAACACTTATAGCTGGTATAAAGAAAGAGTGTACAAAATAGAGTTAAGTCATCCGGTCCATGACAGAATTAAGGCTTTTGAGAAGGCTTTAGAGTGGGGAGATCGCATACCAGTAGGCATATTTTATAGGAAGGAAAAACCGACTTTAGAGGAGAAAATTCCTGTCCTAAAAAATGAACCACTCGTAAGACAGAAATTTGACTTCGAAATGGCCAAATCCCTTGTGAGAAAGATAAAGAATGTTGACTGAGAAAACATCGCCTTTTTTAAACTATCGTGACGATTTAAAAACCGTTGAAATGCACAGTGTTTTCCAGTTCTCCTTGAGTAAGAAGATTTTTGCTAGAATCCAAAACATAGTTCATATGAAAGTGCGTTTATGATATGGTAAGAAAATTGAAAAAAAATAGGAGATTACCATAAAAGGCAGAGCAAAAGACATTCAAACTTCAAAGCCTCGTAGGCCTTATTCCATTACGAGTTCATCGGAGTCCATTACCTGGTACGAATGGGGCAAAGACGCTTTCGATAGGGCTCAAAAAGAGGACAAACCGATCCTTCTTTCGATCGGTGCGGCATGGTGCCACTGGTGTCATATTATGGCCAAAGAGAGTTTTGAAGACCCGGAGATAGCAAAAATTATAAATGAGAATTTCATCCCCATAAAGGTTGATAGAGATGAAAGACCAGACATCGACAAGCGCTACCAGGATTTTGTTGTCCTTACGACTGGAAATGGAGGATGGCCCCTCACAGTCTTTCTTACGCCCTCTGGGCAACCCTTTTACGGTGGAACTTATTTCCCGCCCCACGACAGATGGGGAATCATGGGGTTTAGGTCATTGCTAACCGTGATTCTTACACTTTGGAGACAGAAAAGAGAGGATATCAAAGAATCAACAAAGGAAATTTTGAAGCAGCTTGAAAATCTGTCAAAGAGTCAAAAGCCAGGAAAAATAACTTCTAATCTTTTGGAGACCGGTATATCAGCGACTCTTGAAAGTATCGACTACGTAAATGGCGGCTTTTTGGGCATACCCAAATTCCATCACGCATCGGCTTTAGAGCTTTTGATGTACCATTACGTTCTTACGGATGATGTAGAAATAAAAAAGAGAGTGAGAAATGCTCTCGAGGTTTCGCTTGAACGGATGGCCTATGGCGGAATTTACGATCACCTTCTTGGGGGATTTTTTAGGTACTCTGTGGACGAAGAGTGGATATTTCCACACTTCGAAAAGATGCTTCCCGATAACGCAGAACTTTTGAAAATCTATACTTTAGCATATCAGATCTTTAAAAAGGACCTTTACAGAGACGTCGCTTTTGGCATCGTTAATTACTATAAGCGGTTTGGGTCAAGTAGAAAAGGTGGTTTTTATGCATCGCAGGCTGCAGACATTGGGGAGATCGAGCAGGGAAACTACTACACTTTCTCTCTAGATGATCTAAAAGCATGTCTATCTTTGGAAGAAGTTGAGCTAGCAAAAACCTATTTCGGGTTTGAGACAAAAGGAAGGATGCCTACAAATCCGAAAAAAAATGTTCTTCATGTTGCAATAAAAGAGGAAGATCTAGCCAAAGAGCTAAGAATCGATGAAAGGAATCTCAAAGAAAGGATAAGGCTTCTTAAGGCAAAGATGTTAACATACAGGGAAAAGTATCGAAAAATTCCACCCTTCGATAAAACCATCTATACTGGATGGAACGCGCTCATGGTGGATGCGTTATGTGAGTTCTATAAAGTTTTTAAAGATCCCTGGGCAGTTCAATCAGCAAAAAAAACAGTGCAAAGAATCCTAGACGAGAACAGAGAGAGCGAAAGAATTTTCCACTCACCCAGGGTGTTCGGATTTTCAGAGGATTATCTCTTTTTTGCGATGGCCCTCCTTTCTCTTTTCGAAGTTACAGGAAGGAAAAGGTATCTAGAGTATGCAATAAATGTCACCAAAGAAGCTTTAAAACGCTTTTGGGACAACGAAGATTTCGGATTTTTCGATTCAGAGGAAAATCTAGGAACAGGGCTACTCTCCATAAAGAGAAAAGATATCCAGGACCAACCTAATCGCTCAGCAAACGGGATAGCTCCGTATCTTTTCGGTCTTCTATACGCTCTCACGGGAGATTACTTCTTTTATGAAATGGCTGAGAAAAGTCTTGAGGCATTCAGTGAGGTAATTTCGAAAAACCCTATTCTCTCTCATTCGTACCTCCTTGGCCTTTATTCGCATAAAGAAGGAATCTTAAAGATCGAAACAGAAAATTTCTTCGATAAAAGTCTTGGCTTTTTCTGGCCATTTAAATTTGTAGTTAGAAAAAGGATTCCAGGGATTACAGTCTGCAAACAGAGTACATGTCAGAGCTTTCAAAACTGGGAGTCTCTGCTAGAAAATCTAAAAAACATAAGAGGGGAAAAGCAATAAGAGGCTTCTCGATGCAGTATCTAGGCTATTACCTCATGAGGCAAAAATGGAGATATTCGATCTTTTAAAGCATCCAATTGTTTAACCAGGAAATGGATCTAGAAATTTCGAAAAAAGTCAAGACACTTAAGCAAAAAATAAAAGAAAGTGACGCTATCATGATTGCCACTTTCGAATACAACTATTCTTCTTTTGGGGACTTAAAAAACGCTATAGACTGGCCCTCAAGATTTTTAGGAATGTTTGGGACAGCACGAGTACACTATCATCTAAGGCAGGTCTTTGTCTTTTTTGATGCTCACGTCCCGAATCAGCCAGAAATTGTGGTTCCAAATGCCGAGACGAAATTCGATGAGTCGGGAAATTTAACTGACGAGCAGACAAAAGAGAGGCTAAAAGGCTTTATAGTTTTTCTCAGGATGGATAGATACACTAAAGGGAGGTAAAATATGATAGAAGTCGGACACATAATTGGGGATTTCGAGCTTAAAGATCAAAACGATCAAATTTTTAAAACTTCGGATCACAGGGACAAAAAGCTTTTACTTTCCTTTCATCCCCTTGCCTGGACGCCTGTTTGCAGAGATCAGATGCTCTCACTTGAAAAAAACTACGACAGATTTCTCGAATTAAATACAATACCCGTTGGAATAAGCGTGGACAGCGTTTTTTGTAAAAAGGCCTGGGCTGAGGCTCTAGGAATAAAAAAGCTTCGCATGCTCTGTGATTTCTGGCCGCACGGTGGTTTTGCAATGAGACTTGGTCTTCTAAGACTTAAGGAAGGCTTTTCGGAAAGAGCAAACCTGATTGTATCCGAGGATGGAAAATTAGCCTTCATAAAAGTTTACCCTATAACGGAGGTCCCCGATATAGAAGAAATAGTGGAAAGACTTAGGCTCATTTAACGCGAGCTCTCAAAATGACTCAGCAAATCTAGTAAATTGCAAATTTCCTATTGACAAAGTCCGCCTTTTCCAATAAGATGCAAGAAAAATTTGGGAGGTCAAAGATGGCTTGCAAGGCAAAAAGTTCCAAAAAGAGCCAGACTGAGAAGAAGACTTCTACGAAAAAGACGAAGAAGAAGTAGCTTTTAAATTCCGTCTCAATGGAACGTGGTGATCTCATTGAAAGAGCCAGGGAGTTTCTTTGCCTTAAGTCGGTAAACCCTCCAGGAGAAGAAGAGGAGTCCATCCTTTATCTCGAATCTTTTTTAAGGAAAGAAGGAATAGAGACTGAGATCCTAAAAGCCGCCCCAAAACGTGCAAATCTTTATGCCAGAATAAGAGGTAAGCGTTCTGATACGCCTATCGTCATTTTATGCCATGTCGATACTGTTCCTGCAAAACCTGAAGAATGGGAAGTCGACCCTTTTGGCGGAGAAATAAAAGACGGCTATTTATATGGAAGGGGCGCCATAGACATGAAAGTCCCTGCCCTCTGTCAGCTTTTCGCCTTTATAGAATTTGCTAAAGAGGGTCTCGTACCCGAAAGGGATATAGTCTACCTTGCAACCTGCGACGAGGAGACAGGGGGTAAACTTGGTGTAAAGTTGGTTCTTGAAAAAAAGGAATCCCTTGCTAATGCTGAGTTTGTCCTGAGTGAGGGTGGTTTCATAATAAAGGAAGGAGAGGCTTTTCACGCTCAAATATCCGTCACTGAAAAGAAGGTGAGCCAATTCTACCTAAAGGCAAAAGGAACTGGAGGGCATGGTTCAACACCCCACAAGGATAATCCGAATGAAAAGATCATAGAGGCTGCATCAAGAATAATCGCGTATAAGTGGCCGATAAAGCTCTATCCAGTTGCCAGACGTTACATAGACGGAATACTAAAAGGCAGAACGATAAACGGCATGGTTTACAAAGATATAAAAAGTGCACTCAAAAGAAGGTGTTTTTTGAATTTCTTAGATGAAAACCCTGTAATGTCGGCCCTTCTTAAAAACACTGTGACCTGTACGATCCTTAGAGGTGGGGAAAAGGTGAATGTAATACCAACAGAAGCAGAAGCCGCATTCGATGCCCGTATTTTACCGCAGGAGAGGCAAGATAAATTTTATGCAAAGATAAAAAAAATAGTCGGAAAGAACGTTGAAGTCGTTCCGGTTGGAGAATCAACAGCTCAGGCTTTCTATTCGAACTATAATACTAGGTACTTTAAGACACTTGAATCCGAGATAAAGAAAATTTTTGGCCCAATTCCTGTTCTTCCATACATGACAACCGGGGCTACCGATCTTAGGTACTTTAGATCAAGGGGTGTGCCTTCATATGGATTTTTCCCCATAGTTTTGACAAAAGATGAGATAATGAGGATGCACGGTGTGAATGAGAGAATATCCATAGAGAATATCGAGACTGGATACGAGGCAACGAAGAGTATTCTTAGGGCACTCTCTCTTTTAGTTTGAAGAAAGCCTTGAAGGTGGAACTTCTATTTATAACTCCTGACGCGGAAAGACTCATTGAACTTGCAGGTAGAACCGCATACCAGTCATTCGGTAAAATAAAAAAGGGCTCCCATAGAGAGTTTGTCAGAATGTTAAGAAGGAGTGGTCACCATTCGGTTCTGGAACACGCTTATGCTACTTTTAGAATCTCCGGAATTTCAAGGGCATGTTCGCACCAGCTCGTACGGCACAGGTTGTGCTCGTTTACCCAAAAATCTCAAAGATACGTGGACGAGAAGAATTTTTCCTACGTCCTCCCACCATCTATAGAGGAAAATTCCGAAGCAAAAAAGGTCTTTGAAGAGTTCATGGAGACCGCAAAGAAGACCTATGTAAGACTCAAAGAGTTAGGTATAAAGAATGAAGACGCACGATTCGTTCTTCCTAATGCGACTGAAACAGAGATAGTGCTCACCGCAAACTTTAGGGAGCTAAGACACATAATCTCGCTTAGAAAGGCCGAATCTGCCCAGTGGGAAATAAGAAAAGTTGCTGAAGAAATGTTGAAGATTTTAAAGGAACATGCGCCTTCTGTCTTTGAGGATCTATGAAACGAAAAAGAAAATTAACTGAAGATTCAGTCCTTACCCTAAATTACAAAGGTACAGATCTTTTTGGAATCAGACGAGGTATAGCCAATGATATTACATCCCTGGTTGGAAACACGCCCCTTGTAAGACTAAATAAGATAACAAACGGGATCGATGCAGAGATAGTTGCCAAACTTGAGTTTTTTAATCCCTCGGGGAGTTTAAAGGATAGGATAGGCCTCTCTATGGTTCTTAATGCTATAGAAAAAGGGCTTATAAAGAAAGATACAGTTATAGTTGAACCCACAAGCGGAAATACGGGAATTGCACTTGCTTTTGTCTGTGCCGCGAAAGGGATAAGACTCGTTATAACCATGCCGGATAACATGTCTAAAGAGAGGATCGCCCTTCTTGAACTATTAGGCGCCGAAGTAATCCTTACACCCAATTCCAAAGGCATGAGGGGCGCTATCGAAAAGGCCGAGGAGCTCGTAAACGAAAACCCAAACTACATAATGCTAGATCAGTTTAAAAACCCAGCAAACCCTGAAATACATAAAATTACTACGGCAGAAGAGATATGGAGAGATACGGATGGAAGAATTGACATATTCGTGGCGGGTGTTGGAACAGGTGGCACAATAACGGGGGTTGCGGAGGCTTTAAAGCAAAAGAAACCATCGATTAAAATATACGCCGTCGAGCCGGAAGCTTCCGCTGTCCTCTCCGGAGGTTTGCCCGGAAGTCACATCATACAAGGTATTGGTGCTGGGTTCGTACCCGAGGTTCTAAAAATTGAGCTTATAGATCAGATAGTGAAGGTAAAGGATGAGGATGCAATCGGCATGATGAAGAGGCTAATAAGGGAAGAAGGTATACTTGCCGGTATATCTTCCGGGGCAGTAGTGCATGCGGCCTGTGAAATAGGGAAGTTAAAAGAGAACAAAGGCAAAATGATCGTCGCATTATGTGCCGATACGGCAACAAGGTATATCTCACTATTTACCAAAGATAATAGAAGAAAATCGAAAGCTCTCTGATCCTCTTATAGCTTTCTGTCCAAGAATAAGCTTTGAGGCTCTCGTAAAGAAACTCTAAATAGCCAGCTACCTGAGGAGGGCCGTGAAAACCACATTTAACTTTGGAAGGTACGCGTATACTAAACCGAAAATGGCAAGAAGGAGAATAATGATAAGCGGAAGTCTAACCACTTTTCTTCCGTTTCTTGGTAACATAAGGTGCCTTAACGTCTCTTCTTTTGCTGCTTCCTGTACCACCTTTTCGTCTATTATATCCTTCGAGCGAAGATAAAGGAGTAGAAGGACTCTGTCACACAAAAGATTTATGAGCCTCGGATTTCCGCCTGTGTACCTATATATGGCTCTCGACCCACTCTTTTCGATCCTAAGATTCCTTGTAAGCCCTGCCTTATAAAGCCTGTAAGTGACATAAGAGCCAACCTCCTCTTCGTCCAATGGCCGAAGTTCAGTAGCAACGGTTATCCTCTGGGCAAGATACCTCATCTCTTCGTCTTTTAACCGGTCCATAAATTCTTTTTGGGCAAAGAATATGACATGCAGCAGTTTTTCTTTGTCAGTTTCAAAATTCGAAAGGACCCTTATAAAATCGAGTGTGCTATCCGGAAGAAGCTGGGCCTCATCGATTACGCAGACCGTCATCTTCCCATTTTTAAACTCGTTCAGCAAAAAATTCTGGAACCTCTCGTAGAGATCCCGCAATGACTCGCCCTTAGAAAACTGAATCCTAAACTCCCTCATGAGCTCTTGCATAAACTCAAGTTCGGAAAGAATGGGATTTAGAATCAAAGCCGTGTTGTAAGTCCTTGTGTCGAGGCCCGTTATGAACTTCCTCGATGTCATCGTCTTTCCCGTTCCCACATCTCCCAAAACTAAAGCCACGCTCTCTCTCTGCCGCAAAAAGAACCGAAGATAATCAATCACATCCCTATGACTTTTTGATTCGAAGAAGAACTCTTCGTCAGGCGTGAGGCTAAAAGGTTTCTCTTTGAATCCGAAGTATTCGCAGTAGATGGGAAAGTCTTGAGTCACACCCAAATCTTATAATAATGTTTCTCAAAATGGCAAGACTTTGTTATAATTGTATCACTCATTTGACGAAGGGATTCACTCTTACTGAACTTCTGATTCTTATTGCTGCTGTCGCGGTACTCTCTTTGGCGGTCGGGTACAGGTATTTCTCCAAAACCGACTATTTGGCAGAGACAGCCTACGATCAGCTCGTTGCTGACATAAGATCGGTTCAGTTAATCACTATGGGCCAACTGGCAAAAAAAACTGTTCAGTTTTACCCTGGCACCGGTGAGTACTTCATAGATGGTGAGAGAAAAAGACTTCCCGAGGGCACGGTAGTTGAAAGAACAACGCTTCCGGGCAATGCGCTCGTTTTTAACACATTGGGAGAACCCGATTTTCCTGATTCCCATGACCGATACATCTATCTTTCAGGAGGCAAGGCCATAAGAATCTATGCCGTCACCGGAAAGATCGAATAGTTCCGGATTGAGCCTCACTGAGCTTTTAGTCTTCATCGTAGTTGCGGGAATTTTTGTGCCTTTTACATTTATCGCGTACCATACTGTTCTAAAGGACGCGGCAAAACCCGAATCGATCGTTAAAGCCAGATTCCTTGCGGAGTCCAAACTCGAAGAAATAACGAGCAAGTCCTTCGACAGTATCTCCGCCAATGACTGTCCCTCAGGTTACGTGCCTTTCTCTGGTGAGCCCACGTACAGATGGAAGTGTTCTATCAAGTTTGTAAGATACGTCGAATCGGGACAATCGATAACCTTTGTAGAATCCCAAACGGAAACAAAGTACAAACTCATAGAGCTCTACGTTAAAGAACCGAAGGGCGTAGAATTTTTGGTAACCACGCTCGTTTCAAAAAGGCCCCTAGATGAAGAGTAGTACAGGCTTAACGCTTATTGAACTTGTTATTACCGCTCTCCTACTTTCCATCCTTTCGATCTTTTTCTTCGGTTTTTTATACTTCCAGTCCAAGACATACGCAACTTTAGGATCTGCGAGGGAGCTCCATGAAGAGGCTACCTACGCTTTAGAAAGGATAACGAGGGAACTAAGGGACGCAAAAGTAGATATCACACTCCTTGAGCCAAACTTCTTGCCGAACCCAAATGTTCTAGAATCTCAAGCTCTCGTATTTGAACTAGCCCATCCCACTCCAGAAGACCCGCTTCTTCCGGGTCAGACAAAGAAATACGTTATATTTTACTTTCGGGGCAACCGGCTAATGAGGGCTTCCATGGCAGATACGTTTCCAAGACCGCCTTACCCCGAAGGAAAGGTCCTTGTGAGCAATGTGAGTGATTTCAGGGTGAGATACAAAGGGGGAGGAACAAATCAGGATCCTTACTTTGAAATAACGATCAGGCTCCAAAAAGAAGATCTTTCTTTGAGTGTGGCTTCAACGGTATGTCCCAAGAATGTGAAAAATGCGCGCTATTTTAGGGGAAGGAGTTTTCACGGAGGATACGAGGATGTTATCAGATAAAAAAGGAATATCCCTAGTAGTACTTATCGCCATAATTGTCGTAAGCGGAATTCTGGGCGCAGGGGTCGTCTCCTTTATGAGCTCTAAGATGAGATCATATCCAATAGAGGCCAGATCTTTCGAAGCCCTATGCCTTGCGAATGCAGGAATAGAGTTTTCCATAAGGTACGCCCATGATAAGGGGTACTCCTTTATTGAAAATCCACAATCGGTATTTCCGAGGACTATCAACTTAGGAAGGGGTGTAGTTACGGTAAATTACGATCCGAATAGTAACTCTCTTACGAGCACAGCCTCTTCCGGTCTTGGAAAGAGGGAAGTGAGACTTGAAGGATTTACAGGTTACCTCCAAGGAGGGGTAAGCCTATTTCCCAACAATCTCCCCTGTAAGATTCGGGGTCAGGATGACTTTAGAATCCCTATCCTCAATAACACCGGCTCAAAAATTTACATATGGAGAATAGATTTAAGCATTGAGGACAAAAACTGTTCCACATGTCTTTTAAGCATCGCCTTCGAGGAAAAACCGGGAAGACAGGTTTTAGTTTACAGTGCTGAAAACGATACAAGATGCAGAGAAGGCGTCTGTCCTCCCTGCGAAAAGAAAGGTTGTGAAGAGGCGCCCTGTAAGGAGGGAAAAGATAAATGTGTAAGGATTCCGGACACGCGTTATGCGACCCTCTTTTTCAATATAGTCCCTTACTATGAGATGCCAGCTTCAACTGACACCCGAATATCTATCATCCTAAATCTAAAAAGCTGGAACTTCAAAGTTGCCCATCATCTGAAGGTTTTCTGGAAGGACGATCTCGCATCCTCCACCTTTTATGTTTCGAGATTCACTATCGATCCTGAGAAGATCCCGACCTGTGAAAAGTGAAGTATTAAAGGATAGAAAATGCAGATCCTCTCTATAGACATAGGTTCGACTTCCGTAAAGTATGTTATCATTAGGAAAAAAGGTGTAGTCAGGGCAAAAGGCATATATCCTTATTCCGGCTCGTTGGACGATCTCCCATCCATACTTGCGGATATAAAGGAGAAGGAGGGTACGGATTTTGAGATAAGGCTCACGATCACCACAACCGAGATCGTCAAAAGAACCTTCACCCTTCCTCCTCTTCCTAAAGAAGAGCTCAAAGAAGCCGTAAAGTGGTCCCTTCCCAAAGTACTCGGTGAGCCCCTCGATACCTACATATTCCATTACGGCTCAATCGGTCCTGTAGATGAAAAGGGAATAAGAAGGGAGGAGATGTACTTTGTCGGTGTAAAAAGGGAGTTCGTTGAAAGACTCATCGGTATTTTTGAAGAGCAAGGTTTTAAAAATATCTCTCTCATTACCGATCCGCTTGCACCTTATTCCGAGATTGCCAAGGCTCTAAAAAGGGAAAGAAAGAATTTCGGAATAATAGATATAGGCGGGAGGCTAACAGGCCTGTATATTTTTAGAAATAACAGACTCTCTTTTGTCCGGGAGATACTCACAGCCGGCGAAAGCTTTACGGATTCATTAGTAATGGGTCTCGGTCTCAGTTTCGAGGAAGCGGAAACTCTCAAAACTGAAAAAGGGTTTACGCCTGAGACCGAACCCTATCTCCTTCCCCCTCTGGAGAGGCTATCAGGAGAACTCGAAAGGACGATAAACGTTTATAACCAGAGATACCCTACGGAAGTGTGTGAACACCTCTACCTCACCGGCAGGGGTTCCATGATACCTGGGCTCGAAGAACGATTCAAAGAAATGTTGCCTATGAGTGTTGAACCCCTTCTTTTATATGCTGATGTGGAAGAGTCTTTCTTGCCCGCATACTTTGTCGCCCTTACAAAGAAGCCAGAGAAAGTTTTGAATCTCCTTCCTCCCGAAAAAACTGAATGGAAAAGAGATATGAGACTAAAGAGGGTTGGAATCGGCTTGTCCGTTGCTTTGGCTACTGTCTTTCTTTTTCTCTCATTTAGCCTCTACAGTAAACTGAGATTCCTAGAAATTAACCTTAAGGCAGAGACGAAATTACTAAACGAAAAACGGGAGTTTCTTCTTAGGAATACTGGTATTACGCCAGGGAACCTCAGTGAAATGGGGCAGATCTTATCTGAGGCAAAAAAAAAGAATAAAACGTTCGTCTATCTTTTGAAGGCTATCTCAAATCTTACGCCTGAAAGGGTGTATCTAAAGGAACTTGCCTTCGAAAAGGATAAGACCAAAAACGTGTACACCGTTCTTATAAAAGGTTTCGCAGTGGGCGAACCCGCAACCATTGAGGAATCCCTCTTTAGGTTTATCATGCTCCTTGAGAAGCGCGGCATTCTGAAAGACATTCAAGTTTCTGAAAAACGACTGAAAGAGAGTGAAGACCACAAAATTTTGGAGTTTTCCCTTACAGGGATTATGGAGGAAAGAATTGAAGTTTAAGACCGCTTATCTTTATCTTCTCTTTCCCTGTCTCTTCTTAGTCGTATGGCTAGTTACAGTCTACTTCCCTTTCTCATCAAAGATCGAAGGGGGTAAGAAAAAGCTCAAAGAGCTCAAAGATGAAAGAGCAAAGATAGAGAGGGAAACGGAGGTGATTATTAAACTTACTAGTCAAAGAAAGGATATGGAAGGTATGCTAAAGGAGGTCAAGGCTAAAATTCCAGAATTCGGACAGACGCCTTTTTTAATCCGGGAAATAGCTCAGGAGGCAAAAAAAAGGGGGCTTGTTGTAGAAAGTATTACTGGTCTTTTTAATTCCCTGAAGAGTCTAGAAGGAAAGGTGCTCATCTATCCCTCGTTCGAGATAACTGTCAAGGGAAGATTCCTCGATGTTGGAATCTTTTTGGAAAATCTTGAAAAAAACCCTGCCATAAAAGGGGTAGTTAAGGGAAAAATTTCAGTAGATGAAAAGGACAGCAAATATGTGAGGGCTCAGATGGTTCTTGAAATAAAGGCGCTTAAAGGGGAAATATGAAGGTAAGCAAGCCTGTTCTATTTGTATTTTTGGGCTCCGTCCTTTTATCAGTCTATCTTTTTGTTTTTGCTGAGCCGAAAAAAGTCCAGAAGAAAAGTCAAGTAGGTAATGTTCCAGACCCTGTAACTATAACAACTCTCATCAGTCCTCTGCCAGCGATGCCAAAAGTTGAGACACAGGTTTCAATAACCTATTTTGAAAGCTGGGGGCGAGATCCCTTTTACGTGGAAGAGAAAAAAAAGACAAGTTCCGAAGAGGAAAGAAAGATCCCGGATGTACCCATCAAACTTTACGCGATAATCGAGGGGAAAAAAGGTAGGCTGGCCATAATTGGCGATGAGATCGTATCAAAAGGTGATATAATAAAAACCGGAGAGAAGGTGGTGGACATAGGAAGAGAGAGCGTGAGTCTCGAGGGTAAGGGGTCGAGAAGAACAATTTTACTTGAAAAAGAATAGGAGGCACCATGGCAGGGCGCCTTTTTATCACCCTTTTTATAATTTTTTTCCTCTCTTTTTGCGCCACAACTAAAAAAGAAAGAGTTGAAAGGGACAAGATCCAGCCTCCCGAAATCTCTGTCCCCTATCTTCCTCAACCGGAAAGGGAAAAGAAGATAGTCATAGAGGGACCGAGGGAGGTCTTCTCTTTTGCCCTCCGCGAGGCCGATGTAAGAGACGTACTCAAAGCGATAGGCAAACAAACGAACTTTAACGTTGTGATCTCTCCTGAGGTTCAAGGAAAGATAACTGTCGATCTTAAAAACGTGACTCTCGAGAAGGCTCTTGAATACATTCTCGGCCCTTTAAACTTTGCATTCAAGATAGAAGAGAGGACACTTTACGTCTCCAAACCACAGATAGAAACGAAAGTTTATCCTGTAAACTACGTAGCGTTAAGAAAAAGGGGATTAAGTACACTAAGGGGAACGACCGGAACTGAAAGGACGGCGAAAGAAGAGGCGATTCGAATAGAAAGCGAAACAGAGTCCGACATTTTTAAGTTACTAGAAGCGAACTTAAGAGAGTTTTTGTCCCCAGATGGAAAACTGATCCTCAATAAAGAGGCATCTTTGGTTATAGTTATGGATTATCCTAGAAACCAAAAAAACATAGCCCTTTTTCTCGAGGCCTTACAAGCCTCTATTCAAAGACAGGTTATGATTGAGGCAAGGATAATTGAGGTTGAACTTAACGAGGCATCAAAGGAGGGTGTAAACTGGGCTTACATAAACGCAAAATGGAACGATATAAGGATGAATGCTGAACAGATTCTAGTTTCACCTCAAACCAGGTACTTCAACATTCCCAGGGTTCCGGAAGATCAACTCCCTGCCCCACCGAGCCAGTATTTCAGGTTTGGCATAATATCCGGAACGAAGTTTGAGGCTTTTGTGGATCTTTTGAGGACCTACGGCAAGGTAAACATCATCTCCAATCCGAGGATAGCTACCCTCAATAACCAAAGAGCTGTTATTAAAGTTGCGACTGAAGATGTCTTTTTTGAATCCTCAATAGTTGTGACTCCTGGGGCTCCGGCTACGGCGACAACTACGCCGAGATACGTAACAGTTGGTCTTGTACTGGATGTTATTCCTCAGATCGACGGGGATGGAAACATAACGATGAATATCCATCCTGTGCTTACCGAAAAAGTTGGACTTGCACAGTCAACCCAGGCTGGAATGACGGTCACAGCTCCAATTCTTGCCGTAAGGGAGGTCGATACGTTAATTAGGGTAAAAGAGGGTGAATCCGTCGTTATTGGGGGTCTTATAAAGGACAAGACTATAGACAGCGAAACTGGGCTAAAAGGGGCCATGAATCTCCCGCTTATTGGACCGATTTTTAAAACGAAATCTAAAGAAAGAGTTCGGACGGAGCTTGTGATCCTTTTGACGCCTAAGATAGTTTACGGAAAGGAAACATTATGAGTTTTATCCTTGATGTGTTAAAAAAGGCCGAAGAGGAAAGAAAAAAGCTAGAAGCCAGAATCCCCTTTTCGGGTCGTGTCTCTGAGAAAAAAAGGAGAACCCTTTCTTTATCGATCTTCCTTTTACTATTTTTGGGGTTGGCAGCACTCTTTCTCCTTCATAAAGGGCTTAGCACAATTGAGAAGACAAGGATCGAAGAGACACGCGAGATTAGAACCATTCCAGAAGTTGCTAAGGCTCCTAATACGTCTCCTAAAGTCGAAATAGAGAAAGTAGAAAAAAAAGAAATTCCTGCTCAGAAAATTGAACCCGAAAAGAGAGAGATCGCAAAAACCAAACCTATAAAGACCTCTCCTAAATCCAAAAAACCCCCTTCGCGGATGGTTCCAAAAACAGAAAAGGCGGAGGCTTTAGTTCCTCAAAGCGCTGAAAGTTCTTCTTTGGATACGGCAAGGAAGTTAAACGTGGAAAGAATCGACATGGAAAGGTTAAATACACTTTTTGCTGAGGCTCAGATTCTCGCTGAGAAAGGGAAGTTAGAAGAGGCAAAGAGGATATACTATGAGATTCTCGCACAGAAGCAGGATCATGTGGAAGCGTTAAACAATTTAGGTCTCATCTATCTTAAAGAGGGTAGAAAAAAAGAAGCCCTTTCCCTTTTTGGAAGGAGTCTAAGCTTTAAGGCCGATTATCCCAAGGCTTACAACAATATAGGAATTGTCCTTGCGCAAGAAGGGGAAAAGAAACTAGCCGAAGAGTACTTCAAAAAAGCCATCGAACTTGGAGGCGGGATTGAACCGTACATAAATCTTTCGCACTTACTTAGATCCGAAAAGAAATATGCGGAGGCAGAAAGAGTTCTACTTCCACTCATCGAAAAGGGTGTAAGGGATCCAAATCTTTATCTTGCTTTAGCCCTAATAAAAGACGAAAGGGGTGAACACAAAGAGGCCATAAGGTATTATCGGGCCTATTTAAGGGAAGGGGAATCAAAGGAACAAAAAAGGGCTGTTATCGAGAGGTTGAACTATCTTGAGAGGGTTTCTGGAAATAATTGAGAGGGCGAAAAAAGAAGCCGCAAAAAGTATCTTTCTCTTCGAGGGACTTCCTCCGATACTAAAAGCTGACGGACTTAAAAGCCTGAACGGTCGTCCCTTAGAGAGGCGCCATTTGGAGTCATTTCTTGAAAAGAATCTGACTCAATGGCAGAAGGAGAGGTTCATCGCTGAAAAAGAGATAGATTACAGTATTGAGGTCGGTTCTTCGAGACTGAGAGTTAATGGATTTGTAAGATCCGGAGCCCTCGGTTTGGTTTTACGTTTGATCCCGGAAGAGGTTCCCTCCTTTGATGAGTTACTTCTTCCCGAGTTTCTAAAGGAATTTGCTAAAAAAAGACAGGGTCTATTTTTAGTGACAGGAGTTACGGGCTCTGGAAAATCCACAACGCTTGCTTCTCTCATCGAGTTAATAAATAGGGAACGAGCTTGCCACATAGTCACGATCGAGGATCCTATAGAATTCGTATTTAAGCCAAAAAGCTCGATTATAAGCCAAAGGGAAGTGGGAAGGGATACAAAATCGTTCAATGAAGCTCTAAAAAGGGTATTGAGGGAAGATCCTGATGTGATCCTTGTCGGAGAAATAAGGGATAGAGAGTCTATGAAGGTAACAATAGAGCTTGCTGAAACTGGTCATCTCGTCTTTTCGACGCTCCATACGAGAGACGCAGTGCAGACACTCAATCGAATAATCGATTTTTTTCCAGACGAACAGAAGAGCGCCATTTATGCCCAACTTGCCAATGTCCTTTTAGGCATATGCTCCCAAAGGCTTATTCCTAGAATCGACAAGAAAGGGTACGTATGCGCCTGTGAAGTTCTTACGGTTACTGACGGGGTTAGAAATCTCATCCGCGAAGGAAAGATTCACCAGGTTCCATCTCTCATGGAGTCCCAAAAAAAAGAGGGCATGATAAAGTTTGACGACTCTATCTTAGAACTTGCGAAAAAAGGCTATATCCCCATTCCTGAAGCTTTAGAACAGGCTCGAGAAGAAAAGGTTTTCATAGAAAAGATAAGAGAGGTAAGACCCACAACATCCGCCTCTTATAGAAAGAGGGGAACCCTAAGTATAGAAAAGCAAAACGTTCTTTATCAGATCGACTCTTCTGAAATGCAATTTTTGGATTCTTCTGGCTTTTTGATGTACACCCCGTCGGGCCTCCTTTTTATGGAAGGTCAGTTCTATAAAGCTGTGGACAGAAATTTCATAATCGATTACTCAATAATACACGGTAAAAAGGACGGTTTTACACTTAAAGCTTTTTTCTCAATGGAGTATCTCATAAAGGATGTCCGGGTCGTAAAGCCTGGCTATTCCTTTGGGATATTTCTAACCTTTTCTACATCAGAGCAAATTGAGTTTCCGAATCCTCCTTTAGAGCTCATTCTGGATGAAGACTGGCATTCCGTCACAATAAATATACCCCGCAATTTTTCTGGTCAGGTAGTGAGGATAGTGGGAGTCCACTTCGATAGCGATATAAAGCAGATCTTTCTGAGGAATATGAGATTTTTCTGAGGAGGTACCGATTGGCACTGAGTATTATCGAGCTTCTGGAAGAAACTGTGAGGAAAGGCGCCTCGGATCTACATCTTATTGAGAATCTGCCCCCTACATTTAGAATTGATGGCGATCTTGTACCTATGCGATCGGGGCCTTTGACTTCATCGGATCTTACTTCATTTCTAGAGGAATTGCTGACAAGAGAAAAAAAGAAGAAGTTTTTTGAGGAAAAAGAGCTCGATTTTGCGTACGAATTCAAAGGGAGGGCCAGGTTTAGAATAAACGTTTATATGCAAAGGGGCAGTATCGCTTTAGCAATCCGTTGTATTCCTTATAGGATACCGAGACTTGAGGATTTAGGCCTACCTCCCATACTTAGAGATCTTACGCGCAGACAGAGCGGGCTTATTCTAGTTACCGGTCCTACCGGCTCTGGAAAGTCCACCACCCTGGCTTCTATGATAAATCAAATAAACGAGGAAAGGTCTGTCCACATTGTTACGGTTGAGGATCCCATAGAGTACGTATACATTCCCCAAAAGTCTGTCATCTCTCAAAGGGAGGTTGGAGAGGACACCCATTCTTTTGCAAATGCCTTAAAGCATGTCCTAAGGCAGGATCCTGATGTCATTCTCATCGGTGAAATGAGGGATCTTGAAACGATGCAAGCGGCTATAACCGCGGCCGAAACAGGCCATCTCGTATTCTCCACACTCCATACGACCTCTGCTCCCCAAACTGTTGACAGGATAATCGATGTCTTTCCGCCCCATCAACAAGCGCAGATACGCTCCCAGCTCTCGATAACACTTGAAGCAGTAGTAAGCCAAAGACTTCTAAAAAGAGTCGGTGGTGGAAGGATTCCGGCATGTGAGATCCTTATCTGTACACCTGCCATAAGGAACTTGATAAGGGAGGGAAAGACATATCAGCTGTACTCCGCCATGGAACTTGGAAGGGAGTATGGTATGCAAACGATGGAAGACTCTTTAAGTGAGCTTTTGCGGAAAAGACAGATCACTAAAGAAGAAGCCACCTTCGTTGCAAGGATAGTCGAGTACGTGAGAGCATAAATTATGCCAAGAAAGAGATTGGGGGAGATCCTTATTGATGCAGGAAAATTAAAAGAGGAAGAACTTACAAGGGCTATCTCGGAGCAAAGAAAATACGGAGAAAAATTGGGAAGAATCCTTGTTAGAATGGGGATTCTGACTGAAAAAGACATTGTCGATGCCTTAACAAAACAGCTTAAAGTTCCGGTTGTGAATTTGGACGATCTTGAGATCGACGCCGATGTCCTAAAGCTTGTGCCGCCAGATCTTGCAAAAACGTACACCATAATTCCGATAGGGAGAAAGTCAAACGTGCTTAGAATTGCAACCGCAGACCCCCTTGATATTGCAGCTTTAGACGAAATATCTCGTATAACGAAGATGGAGATTGAAGTGTTCCTCACAACTGAATCCCAGATAAAAAGGGCATTGCAAAAGTATTACGGGATTAAGACATTGGTTGAGGAGACTCTGGAAGAGATAACGAAAAAAGAAGAAGTAGAAGAAATCAAAGAGGAAATTGAAACACAAGTCCTTGATGTTTCAGAGGAGGAACCGGTTATCAGGTTCGTAAATAGCCTAATATCGCAAGCCATATCCGATAATGCCTCGGACGTGCACATAGAGCCGTATGAAAAATTCATGAGAATAAGGATGAGGATAGACGGGAAACTTAGAGAGATACCATCGCCTCCAAAGAAGATGTACCTTCCCATTGTTTCGAGAATAAAGATCATGGCAAACATGGATATAGCAAAGACGAGGATTCCGCAAGATGGAAGGTTCGACGTGAAAGAGGATGGAAAAGAGGTGAGTATCAGAGTCTCAACTTATCCTTCGATTTACGGAGAAAAAGTAGTTATGAGACTTCTTGATAAGACAGCATCGCTTTACGGAATAGATAGGATCGGTCTTCTCGACCAAGATGTGGAAAGACTAAAAAGGGTCATCAAAAAGCCTTACGGTTTCATTTTGGCCACAGGTCCTACAGGCTCCGGAAAAACTACAACTCTCTACGCCATTCTCAATTATTTGAACACCGAGGAAAAAAACATCGTAACTATAGAGGATCCTGTTGAGTACACGATTGAAAACATAACGCAGGCTCAGATAAATGTAAAAGCTGGGTTTACATTCGACCAGGGCTTAAGGGCTATCTTAAGGCAGGACCCTGATATAATAATGGTAGGTGAGATAAGGGATAGAGAAACGGCAGAGGTTGCGATTCATGCAGCGCTCACTGGCCATATCGTTCTTTCGACTTTCCACACAAACGATGCGCCATCCGCACTGACAAGACTAATAGAGATGGGGATTGAGCCTTTTCTCGTAGCATCCTCCGTCACATGTGTTATAGCTCAAAGGCTTATTCGCAGGCTTTGCAATGAATGCAAAGAGATTTACAGTCCGCCTAAAGAAGTACTCATAAAGCACGGGCTTCCCGATGATATTTCTATCTTCAGACCGAAGGGATGTCCTAACTGCAAAGATACGGGGTACAGAGGAAGAATAGGTATCTTTGAGATCTTGATCATGGATGAACATTTAAGGGAGCTTGTCATGAGAAAGGCCTCAAGCGATGCGATAAGAAATGTGGCAAAAGAAAGGGGAATGACTGAGATGAAGGAGGATGCTTTAAAGAAAGTGGCCTTTGGAATTACAAGTCTCGAGGAAGCTCTGTCCTCTGTCCAGGTGGATTAAACTATGCCTAGATTCTTCTATAGAGCAAGAGACGAAAAAGGAAGTCTGATTGTAGGCTCAATGGAGGCTGATACAAAGGTACTTGTGTATTCTCAGCTTGACAGCATGGGTCTTATTCCTGTGTCAGTTGTTGAAGAGAGGTCTTTTTTAGACTTAAAGGAGGTTTTGGTCCGCTTTCAGAAAGTAAAGGACGATGACCTTATCTTCTTCACAAGACAGCTTCAGACCGTTATAAGATCCGGTATTCCTCTAATTTCCGGTCTTAGGGGCCTCGAAGAACAGACGGCCAATTTGAAGCTGAAAAGAGCCATAAGACAGATCTCTCAGGATATCGACAGGGGAATGAGTCTATCGGATGCCATCTCAAAGCACAAGGATATCTTTTCCGAGCTTTATATAAGCATGGTAAGAGCCGGAGAGGTTGGGGGTGTCCTCGATGACGTACTGGAAAGACTTGCAGGTATCCTCGAATTCCAGATGAAGACCAAAGAGATGCTTAAAAGTGCCATGCGCTATCCTTTAATGGTCTCTTTAGGAATCGCAGTTGCTTTTTTCGTACTTGTAACCTTTGTAATTCCTCGTTTTGCAGCACTCTTTCAGGGCTTCAAAATGGAACTTCCCCTTCCTACGAGAATGATGCTTTTAATAAACAGTCTGGTCCAGACTTACGGCCCCTTAATTTTTCCTCTTCTCGTTCTTTTAGGGATCGTCCTATACTTTTACAGTCGTACTCCTACTGGTAGACTCTTATTCGATAGGCTGAAACTTAAAATTCCAATCATAGGCCCTATACTATTGAAGATCTGCATGAGCAGGTTTGCTTATATGTTCGAGAACATGATAAGGGCTGGTGTTCCCATAATGAGAACATTTGAGGTCGTCTCAAAGACAGTTGGAAACGAATTTATCGCCCAAAAGATAACTGAGATAAGCACGAAAATAGAGAAAGGGAGGGGTATCTCCAAGCCTTTAAAAGAGAGTGGGATCTTTCCCACACTCGTTGTTCATCTAGTCCAAACAGGAGAAGAAACGGGTGCCCTCGAGGAGATGCTAAAAGAGGTATCGACCCATTACGATCGTGAAGTCACATACTCAATAAGCCGCCTTTCTGCATGGATAGAGCCCATTATGACGGCAACCTTATCTATTATGATTCTCTTTCTCGCTCTGGCAGTGCTTATGCCCTGGTGGAATATGATACAGGCCGTAAGGATGACGGGAGGATGATTGCGGCTTTTTAGAGACCCCAAAAATTTAAGATATAACATAACAACCCTTGTGCCTGTCTTAGTCTTTCTCGTTTGCATTCTTATTGGCCTTTTCACTCTAAATGTAGCAGCTTACGTTTCGTATCCCGAAATTCTTCTACTAGGAATATCAGCAGTTTGTGCTTTTCTTGTGTTTCTTGTCCTTTTTGCCATGACAGCTCCCATAAAAGACATGGTGAGAAAATTGGATAGCTTATATGGTCTAGGCCCGAAAAAGATGAAAGGAAGAATGATAGAGATTTACGAATTGATCGAAAAGCTTGTGGCAGAGGCAAAGCTAAACGCATCCAAGACCGAAAACGAGCATAAGATTGCCACCATCGAGAGACTCGAATATATAATTCCCCTTGGCTTTATGGCACTCGTTATAGCCCATGAGGTGAGAAATCCACTAAGTACTGTCGTTGGAATGGCACAGCTTCTTTTGGAGAAGGCGGACCCCGAAGAGGAACTCTATCTTAGAAGGATTCTTGAGGCCACAAAAAGGATAGATGCCTTCACGAAAGAGCTTTTAGACTTTACAGACACAGAGCCTTCAATTGAAGAATTTGATCTTACTCATGTAGTAGAAGAGGCGTACGAATCTCTGAAGAGAGAATTTCCTACTGTCCGCTCAACTTTTCTTGCTGAAAAACATGCCCATTTCGTAGGCGACAAAAATAAGATCTACCAAGCAGTATACAACATTATAAAAAATGCGTTTGAGGCTGAAAGGAATGCTGGGTATCTGCAGGTAAAAATAGAGGACGGTGATCCCATCTCTATCTCCGTATATAACCAAAGCTCAAAAATCGGCGAAGAGGAGAAAAAACTTCTATTTCGACCTTTCTATACTACAAAAAAAGAGGGTCGTGGGCTTGGCCTCTTTATTGCCGAAAAGAATGTAAAGCTTCACAATGGTCACATAGAGGTCAATACTGATGGAGGAACTGAATTTAGAATAGTGCTTCCGAAGAGGTAAGGATCAATTGAAAGAGATCATACTTATCGAGGATGACAGCGGAGTTAGGTTCTTCATAGAGGAAGCGTTACGACGGGAAGGCCATAGAGTCCTCTCCTTCGAAAGCTACGAGAAAGCAAGTTCGTCCATTAAAGAAGATACGGATCTTGTACTCATCGACATAAAGCTTCCTGGTATAGATGGCCTTTCTGCGATAGAGGAGATAAAAAGGTTTACGGATGCTCCTATCATAGTTATCACAGCGTACGGAACCAAAAAGAACGCCATGCTTGCTATCGAAAAGGGAGCTATTGACTTTTTTGTGAAACCCATCTCTCTTGAAGAGCTCAAAGTAGTTGTAAAAAGGGCACTCGCAAAAAGGGAAATTGAGAAGGAGGCAAAGTTAAAAAAGAAGGAATGGCATGATGCTACCACTTACCACGGTATAGTTGTTAAAAGCGAAATGATGAAAGAAGTCATAAGGCTTGCCGAAAGAGTTGCGGAGACAGATGTTCCCGTTCTGATAACGGGGGAGACTGGTGTTGGAAAGGAAGTTGTAGCTAGACTCATCCACAAACTGTCTAACAGGAAGGGGGAATTTGTTCCGGTAAATTGCGCATCCATCCCCGAAACCCTTCTCGAAAGCGAACTTTTCGGCTTCGAAAAAGGAGCATTTACAGGTGCGGTCCGTGAAAAAAAGGGTAAATTTGAGTTGGCGGAGAAAGGTACGCTCTTTTTAGACGAAATCGGAGAGATGGGTCCTAATTTGCAGGCAAAGATACTTAGGGTCGTTGAAACAAAGGAGCTAGAAAGGCTTGGAAGCACGAAAAAAGTTAAGCTTGATGTGAGAATCATATCCGCCACAAATAAAAATCTCATAGAAGCCATGGGCGAAGGAAAATTCAGGCCGGACCTTTACTACAGACTTTCAGGTGTTGTGATAGATGTGCCTCCTTTGCGGAAGAGAAAAGAAGACATAGGTCCGTTGATCGACCATTTTCTTTTGGAGCTTGAAAAGGATCTGGGGAGGAAGCTTGGAATATCAAAAGAGGCTAAAGAATACCTTCTCAACTACGCGTGGCCAGGAAATGTAAGGGAGCTTTTGGCCTGTTTAAAAAGCGCGGTTTCGGTATCTGAAGATGGCTATGTCACCCTAGAAGATCTCCCGATACACATGAGGGAAAGAACGAAGAAACATTACACGGAAGGGACTTCCCTCGATGAGCAGATAGAAGAACTGGAGAGGAAACGTATAATTGAGGCATTAAAGGCTACAAAGGGGAATCAGAAAAAGGCAGCCTCCATTTTAGGTATCTCGGAAAGAAGCATCTGGTATAGAATAAAAAAGCACGGTATAGACGTTTCCAACCTGTAATGGTACAGAAATTGCTTAAAGATTACCCAAGTAAAGTCCGGATGGTTAACAAAAGAGGAATAACTCTAATAGAGCTTCTCATAATCATAGTCAGCATTGGGATACTTTCCTATGTGGCTTTCATTAAGTATTTGGACTTCACAAAAAGTGCCGCATACGCCCAGGCAAATAAGATCTGTTCCGCCTTAAGGAGTGCAAATTCAATCCTTTATGCCAGATCCGCTTTTTTGGGTCCCAATTACTCTTATACGATGGGGGATCTTTTATCCCAGATCGATCTTGGTGCGGAGATAGTGAGTTTTAGTGACCTAACACTGGAAGTCAGGATAAAAAAATACACGTTTGCTTATCGAATGGATCGACCTGGATCTTCTTTGGCTTATCCAAATATAGAGTGTCCGGTAGAAGAGGTACCGACAACGACTACAACGACAACTACTTCTACGACTACGACTACAACAACTACGACTACAACCACAACAACCACTACAACGACTACGACTACAACCACAACTACTACTACAACTACGACTACAACCACAACAACTACCACAACGACTACAACGACAACGACGACGACTACCCTTACACCCTGTAGGAACTGTGGCTATTACAGCTCTCTTGCTGAATGTCTGAATTTGTGCGACGGTCTCTGTAGTCCTGTGAAGTGTGGCAACAATCGAAACTGCTGGTTTTGTCGTCCACAGATTGGGCCTATACCGCCTCCCGAAATACCGCCACCTAAGCCACCTGAAATTTTTTGAACTCCATTTGTCATGGTTTTTAGTTTTTTCGTTCTTGCGGGAATTTTTGCTTACCTTTTTGCAACGTTTAACCCGAACCTTATCTTTTTAGAAACTATCCCTGCAGGCGGTGATACGCCTTCCCATTACATGGCTTTCAAGTACATGAAGGAGTATCTTTTACCGAATGGTAAGATCATGGGTTATTTTATGGGTAATTACGCTGGATTTCCGATATTTTACCATTACTTTCCTCTGCCATTTTTTTTAGCATCCATGCTTTCTGAATTTCTGCCTCCTCAAGTTGCTTTTAAACTTACGACGATTCTAGGTTCGCTTTTTTTGCCGATTGCGACTTATCTTTTATTTTCACTTCTTGGGTTTGAAAGGTCGATCTGCCTTTTCTCCTCAATTCTTTCGCTTTATTTCCTCTTTAACGAAGAAAACACGATGTGGGGAGGAAACATACCTTCTACCCTTGCCGGAGAATTCGCATTTTCTTTCAGTTTTTCAGTTTTTGTGGCCCTTTTGGGTTTTATCTTTTACGGCATTGAAAAAGAAAGACACCTCATCCTTAACTCAGTTCTTTTCGCCATCATGGGTCTCAGTCACGGTTACACACTTTTTACCTTTCTTCTTATTAGCACATTCTTTCTTCTAAAAAGGACCCCTATTAAAGAGCTTCTCTACCTTTTCAAGTTCTACCTTTTGGGAGTCGGATTTATGGCGTACTGGTTCATCCCCTTCCTTTACAATTTGCCTTACACTACACCTTTTATGTTTAAGTGGCATTTTGGATCGATAAGGGAAGTCCTTCCTCCACACATGGTGCCTTTTTTTGCCTTGTCTTTTGCTGCCTTTTTTTACTTCTTTAAAGAAAAGAGTGTACGTTTCCTCCTTTATTCTTTTTCCGTCTCAGTTTTTCTCTATTTTATCGCGTATCCAATAGGGCTCGGAGACATAAGGTTTTTGACCTTTGCCCAGTACTTTTTGCTTTTGCCCTCTGTTTTGTGGACAAAAAGACTTGGCATCGCAAAGATGAAGTACGTCATTCTGTTTTTTCTTTTTACTGCAGTCTTTTTGAGGTTCAACACGACCTACATACCCAAATGGATCGAGTGGAACTATTCTGGAATTGAAAGTAAACCTGCATATCCTGAGCTTGTGAGAATATTTGAAAAGCTCAAAGAACTACACGACGGTGGAAGGGTCGTCTACGAGCACTCTTTAAGCTACGACAAGTATGGCACGGTCCGCATATTTGAACTTATGAAGATGTTTACGGGAAGGGATACGCTTGAAGGGCTCTACATGCAGTCTTCCATCACTTCGCCTTACGTCTTTTACATCCAGTCAGAGATATCAAAGGAAATATCCGCTCCTTTCTGGCAGTATCCTGTGGCAAACCTCGACTTAAAAACCGCATCTATGCATCTATCGATGTTTGGAGTAACCCACTACATAGTAAAAAGCGACAAAGTAAAGGAGGAAATTAGGAAGTTTCCGGACTACTACGAGCCTTTGGCAAAAATCGGCGATATAGAGATATACAAGGTTAAGACAACAGACTACATTCTCGTAAAGCCTGTAACGATGGAACCTGTAGTTTACAGGGGTAAAAATTGGAAGAAGGACTTTTACGAATGGTTTAAAGATCCTCAAAACTTGGATGTTCCCTTGATACTCGCCGAAAAAGATGATGTAAGGTTTAGACTCGAAACAGAAGATATAAAAAACATACCGCGAAGACCGCTTTGCTTTCCGCTTAGCCGATTCACGATAAGGGTCACTCAGAGACCGGAAGAGATTCAGTTTGAGACCCCTCTTATAGGCCACCCACATCTAGTGAGGGTAAGCTACCATCCTCTTTTTCGGGTGGAGGGAGCAAAAAAAGTATATCTTTGCGCGCCATCCTTCATGCTTGTTATTCCAGAAAGTGGCTTCGTATCTATAAAATTTGACAGATCTTGGATTCACACGATGGGAGATCTATATTTTTTTCTCTCCCTCGGCTTTCTCGTAATTTTAGTCCTTAAAAAACGCACATCAAGATTAAACGGCCATCCATCTACCAGAATTTGATCTTCTGAAATAAAAAAGGCACAAAACTTGCTAGGAAGTTAATTGCTCATTTTTATGGGAAAAAGGGTTAATTGGATTGATCTTCTTACCGTTCTTGGACTTATTGGAATGGGCCTTCTCTGTCTTATAGCTATCCTTGAATACTTGGAACTTACAAAAAAGCCCCTCTTTTGATTTGCGCTTTTTAGCACGTAAATTGCGTGCCCGCACTATGGTTTTTTTAAAACTTTACCAAGTCTCAGCTTTGAAACCATGTAAGATCTATAAAAGATTTCGGATAAGAGACTGAAGCGGCTCTTCCTTTTGTCGTCGCAAAAAACAGGAATCTCGATAATTCTTTCACCCTTCTTATAGGCGGCATATATGAGTGAGAGGACGTAGTTTGTGCGGTCATCTATGAGTCTTATATTCTCCAAAAGGAAGCTCTTTCTAAATGCCTTTCCTCCTATAGAATAATCGCTATAAGGGAGACCGAGGATTAATTGGACAAACCGAACAAATAAGGACCCAGCAAAGACTCTTAAGATATTTCTTTGGTCTTTCCCCCTTTTCTTTGATCCTATAACGACCGTATAACTGTCAAGAAGACTTGCTGCTTCTTCTATGAAGGAAAGATTGATCGAAAGGTCGATATCGATAAACACTACATTTTCATATCTGAACTCAAAAAGCGCCCTTTTTAAAGCGTATCCAGGTCCTCTTTTAGGGACTGTGTAAAACCTAACCTCTTTATACTTTTTCATTAAATCTCTTCCAATTTCAGATGTACTGTCTGTTGAACCATTATCGACTATGACTATTTCGTAGGTGAAGTGTCTCCTTGAAAGGTAGGATTTTACGATCTCAGTGTTAGTTTCTAATAGATCCTCTTCGTTGAATACGGGAATAAAAAGGCTAAAAGGTTTCAATGGTTCCATATTATATCTCAAATTTTTTGCCACTTTGGATCATAAGATGGCTTTTTTGGCCGAAAAATAGAGCGTAGCTACAATTTTTGTTGACGGTCTCAAAAAATTGTGGCAAAAATTCGTAGTCAAACTGGTAACAGGTTTAACTCATTAGGCTCCAAGGAGGGAATAAAAATTGCAAAGTAAGAGACAAAAAACTAAACGGAGGTTTCCATGAGAAACACAAAGGGTTTTACTTTGATTGAGCTCATAATCATTATTATCATCCTCGGAATCCTTGCGGCCATTGCGATTCCCAGATATTTGGATCTAAGAAAACATGCAGCAGATGCGACGGCAGATGCTATCTTAGGAGCCCTTCGCGGTGCGGAGACTATACTCTTTTCAAACTATCTCCTCAAAGGCACAACCTATACTTTAAGAGATGTTGTCCTTTCCGCACAGGTTGAAGGTGCCTCTGTCACATGGCACAGTGCTGGTACGGGTGGAACAATAACTGTCGGCGGCTCAACATACCTCTTCACCTACACAGCTGGAGGAACGGACAGACCGGGTCAGTTTGGGAAGGGATGGTAGGATAGCTTTACAGCAAGACTCTTATATCAAAAGGAGGTTAACGATGAACGTTCGATCAAAGAAAGGGTTTACATTAATCGAACTGATAGTGGCCATTATCATTCTCGGGATTTTGGCAGCAGT